>JBCCUH010000013.1:0-16327 GCA_039197405.1 Pseudomonadota bacterium | reverse complement strand
GCCCAGCCTTTCTTTTCATAATGATGATGGATCGGCGCCATCAGGAACACGCGTTTGCCGGTGCGCTTGAAATAAAGCACCTGAATGATCACGCTCAGCGCCTCCACCACAAAAAGCCCGCCTACGATGGCCAGCACGATCTCGTGTTTGGTGCTCACCGCAATCGCCCCCAGCGCGCCGCCCAATGCCAGCGATCCGGTATCGCCCATGAAGACCGCTGCGGGCGGGGCGTTATACCACAAAAAGCCAAGGCCGCCGCCAAAGATACCGGCGGTGAAGATCAGTATCTCGCCGGTGCCTGGCACGTAGTGAACATCCAGATACTCGGTGAAGTCGACCCGGCCCACCGCATAGGCGATCACGCCCAAGGTGCCCGAGGCGATCATCACCGGCATGATCGCCAGACCATCCAGACCATCCGTCAGGTTCACCGAATTGGCCGCGCCCACGATGACGATGACCGCGAAAGGCACGAAGAAATAACCAAGGTTGATCAGCGTATCCTTGAAGATCGGCAGAGCGAGTTTGTATTGCAACCCATCAGGATGGTACTGCGCGGCCCAATAGGCGGCGATGGCGGCGATCAGAAACCCAAGGATCAGACGCAGGCGTCCCGAGACGCCCGCGGTGCTCTGCCGGGAGACTTTCGCATAGTCATCTGCAAAGCCAATCGCGCCGTAAGACATTGTGACGAATAGCACAATCCAGACAAACGGGTTGTCCAGACGCGCCCAAAGCAGCGTCGAGGTCAGCAGCGCCCCGACGATCAGCAGCCCGCCCATAGTGGGCGTGCCTGCCTTGATGAAATGCCCCTCGGGCCCGTCATCGCGAATAGGCTGGCCCTTGCCCTGCTTGCGGCTGAGCATGTTGATCAGAGGACGGCCGAAGATGAACCCAAAAAGCAGCGCGGTCAGAAAGGCACCGCCTGCGCGGAAGGTGATATACCTGAACAGGTTAAAGAAATCGCCGCCATCCGACAGCGCGGTCAACCAATACAGCATCTACTCGTCCTCACTCGTTTTTTGGGGCCGCATGACCCAATTTCCGCACTGCGTCAACCACGCGCGCCAACCCCATGCTGAGCGATCCCTTGGCCAGCACCACATCGCCTGCGTCCAGATCGCGCGCCACATGGGCCGCCATCTCGGTACTTGTTTCGCACCAATGGCCGCGTTTGTCTTGAGGTAACGCCGCGTGACAGGCTTTCATCAACGGGCCGACGCAATGCACGGTGTCAATGGCGTCCATCGCGGGCCAGTCGGCCACCGCCCGATGCATCCCGGTTGCATCCGCCCCCAGCTCTTTCATATCGCCCAGATAGGCGATGCGCCGCCCCTTGGAGACCCGGCCAATGTCATGGGTGACCTCAGCTGCGGCCAGCACATCAAGCGCCGCCTTCAGCGAGGTCGGGTTCGCGTTATACGCGTCATCGATCAGTTCAAGCGTCATGCGGCTGTCTGCGGCATCCAGCGCGATCACCTCGCGCGCGCCGCGCCCGGTAAAAGGCGTCCAGCGCGCGATATCCTGCGCGGCAATCGCCAGATCCGCACCCAAGGCCTGCGCCGATGCCAATGCGCCCAGTCCATTCATGGCAAAATGCCGGCCTGCGCTTTGCACTTTGAAAAGCAGCGCAACCCCCAGCGCATCGGCCTGTACGACGGTGGTATTGCCGGACAGCGTGACATTTTTCAGGTGGTAATCGCTGGCGCTTTCGCCGAACCAGACCACCGATGACACATCGCGGGCGGCATCTTTCAGGATGGCCGCCGTTTCGATATCTGCATTCAGCACCGCTGTGCCGCCCGGCTCCAACCCTGTGAGGATCGCCGCCTTTTCCCTTGCGATACCCTCGATACTGTCGAAGGCTTCCAGATGCGCTGCCGCCACGGTGGTAATCATCGCCACATGGGGCCGCGCCATTTCAGCAAGCGGAGCAATCTCGCCGGGGTGGTTCATCCCGATCTCGATCACAGCAAATTCCGTATCAGCGGGCATGCGCGCCAGCGTCAGCGGCACACCCCAGTGATTGTTGTAGCTGGCAACAGAGGCATGGGTACGACCCTGCCCACCAAGAATGTCGCGCAGCATTTCCTTGGTCGAGGTCTTGCCCACAGAGCCGGTGATCGCCACCACGCGCGCGTCACTGCGGGCCCTGCCCGCACGCCCCAGATCTTCCAGGGCGCGCAGCACATCCGGCACAATCAACAGCGGTGCATCCGGCGCAACCCCTTCGGGCACATGGCTGACCAGCGCCGCGCCCGCGCCTTTGGTCAGCGCCTGCGCCACAAACTCATGCCCGTCGCGCGCCGCCTTGAGCGCCACGAAAAGATCACCCGGCTCAAGCGTGCGCGTGTCGATGGAAACGCCTAAGACCTCCCAGTCACCCTGCAGCTGCCCACCGGTTGCGGCGGCGGCCTCTGCTGCGCGCCACAGGGTCACGCAGCGCCCCCTTCCAGCGCAGCCACCGCCACACTGGCCTGTTCACAATCGTCAAAGGGAAACACCGTGTCGCCGACGACCTGCCCGGTTTCATGCCCCTTGCCGGTGATCAACAGCGCATCCCCCGGCCCCAGGCTGTCCACCGCACGCAGGATGGCCTCGGCGCGGTCGCCGACCTCGATCGCATCCGGCGCGCCCAGCATCACGGCGGTGCGGATGCTGGCCGGATCCTCCGAACGCGGGTTGTCGTCGGTCACAAAGACCAGATCGGCATTCTCTGTCGCCGCCTTGCCCATCAGCGGGCGTTTGGTCGTGTCACGGTCACCGCCCGCCCCGACAATGGCAACCAGCCGCCCCATCACATGCGGGCGCATCGCTTTCAGCGCGGTTTCCACTGCATCCGGCGTATGGGCAAAATCCACGAAGACCGCCGCCCCGTTGGACCGGGTTGCCGCAAGCTGCATGCGCCCATGCACCGTTGCCAGATCGCCCAAAGTGTCAAAGACGCGGGCCGGGTCTTCGCCGCAGGCGATCACCAAACCGGCAGCAAGCAACACATTTTCCGCCTGAAACCCGCCAATGAGATTAAGCCGCGCCTGAAACGGGCGTTCGTGCCAGAGAAACAGAATGTCCTGCCCCGTGCCATCAAAGCGCTGCGCCTTGAGCTGCAGATCCACACCGTCGCCGCGCCCGACACCGATCACCTCGTGTCCGTGGGTCTGGGCAATATCCATCACCTGCGGCCCTTTGGGGTCATCAAGATTGATCACCGCCACCCCATCATCGCTCAGCACGCGGGTAAACAGCCCCATCTTGGCGTCGAAATAGGCCTCGAAGCTGCCGTGATAGTCCAGATGATCCTGGGTGAAGTTGGTAAATCCGGCAGCGGCCAGATGCACCCCGTCCAGGCGGCGCTGGTCAAGCCCGTGGCTGGAAGCTTCCATCGCCGCATGGGTGATCCCGGCATCTGCGATCTCGGCCAGCGCGCGGTGCAGCGTGATCGGCTCAGGGGTGGTATGGGCCAGCGGCAGCTCATAGCTGCCTTCCACACCAGTGGTGCCCAGATTGACCGCATCCAGATCCAGCAGGTTCCAGATCTGGCGCACAAAGGCGCTGACCGAAGTTTTGCCGTTGGTGCCGGTCACGGCTGTCATCACGGGTGGCTGCGCGCCGAACCACAATGCAGAGGTAAAGGCCAATGCCGCGCGCGGATCATCAGTGATGATTTGTGCCGCGTTCGACAGCTCAAGCTCCTGATGCGCGATGCGCGCGCCTTGTGCATCTGTCAGAATGGCCGCCGCCCCCATGCGCAGCGCATATTGGATGAACTCGCCGCCGTGCACATTCGATCCGGGCAGCGCGGCGAAAAGGAATCCCTCCTTCACCTCGCGGCTGTCCACCGCCAACCCGGTGATTTCGGGGTTGGCGCCCCCCAGGGCCGTCAGACCAAGCGCTTGCAAAGTCTTGGGATTCCGCGCGATCTCGTCCATGGGCAAACCCTACATCTTGTGGCGCGGCAATCGCGCGCCCCTTCAATTCGATGTGAGCGTTATACCAGCCCGTTCACCCGGTTCAATCTCTGGTCTCAGCCCCAAAAGCGGCGCAACCCGGCCAATCATCTCGGCGGCCACCGGCACAGCCGTCCAGCCCGCTGTGCGGCGCGGTTTGTCGCCAGAGGTCTCCACCGGCTCATCCAGCGTGACAATCAGCACATAGCGCGGATCATGGGCCGGAAAGATCGAGGCAAAAGTCGCAATAACCTTGTCCTTGTAATAACCGCCGCCACGTTCCTTGGGCTTGTCCGCTGTGCCGGTCTTGCCGCCCACGGCATAGCCCGCCACCTCGCCGAAGCTGGCGGTGCCGGATGTGACCACCTTGCGCAGCATATCGCGGGCATAGCGGGCCGTATCCTCGCCCATCACCCGTGTGCCTTCGGGCATTTTGGCGCGTTTCAGGATGGTCGGCGGGATATAACGCCCGCCGTTGGCAATCGCGGCATAGCCTGCCGCCAGATGCAAAGGCGAATTGCTCAGGCCGTGACCGTAGGAAATCGTCACCGTGCTGAGATCGGTCCAGCGCTCGGGGATCAATGGCATACCGCCTTTCGCCTCGACAATCTCAAGCGGCGTGCGCTCCAGCAATCCCAGACTGCCCAGGAACTCCTTTTGCCGCTTCACGCCGATCTGCAGCGCCATGCGGCCCGTGCCGCGGTTCGAGCTTTTGACGATGATATCCTCGACGCTGAGCGGGCCGTAGTTCTTGTTGCGGAACTCACCGATTTTAAAGCCGCCAACCTTGAGCGGCGTGCCGGTGTCAATCACCGTATCCTTGTTGACAAGCCCCAGATCCATGGCCTGCGCCGCTGCGAAAATCTTGTAGGTCGAGCCAAGTTCGTAAACGCCCTGCACGGCGCGATTGAAAAGCGGGCTGTCAGAGGGGTTGCCCTCCACCAGCGGGCTGGGCCGGTTGTTGGGATCAAAATCCGGCAGGCTGACGATGGAAATCACCTCGCCTGTGTGCACATCCATCAGAACCGAGGCCGCGCCCTTGGCGTTCATCAGCTTCATGCCGCCCAGCAGCACCCGTTCGGCGGCTGTCTGAATGGTCAGATCAAGGCTCAGCTGCAGCGGCCTACCCTGCTCTGCGGGATCACGCAGGTAATCATCAAAGACCTTCTCGACCCCGGCAACCCCGATCACCTCTGCCGCATGCACACCCTCGCGGCCAAAGCTGGAGCCGCCCAGAATATGGCTGGCCAGCTTGCCATTGGGATAAAGCCGCATCTCGCGCGGGCCAAAAAGCAGCCCCGGATCGCCAATGTCATGCACCGCCTGCATCTGCTCGGGGCTGAGTTTCTTGCGCACCCACAGGAATTTGCGCTTGCCGGTGAAATCCTTCAGCAGCTTCTGGCGGTCCAACTCGGGAAAGATCGCAGCCAGCTCTGCGGCCACGCGCTCCGGCTCAACCATATGTGGCGGCTGCGCGTAAAGCGAATGGGTCTCAAAGTTGGTCGCCAGCACCCGCCCGCGCCGGTCAACGATATCGGCGCGCTGCGCCAGGATCGCAGCAGAGGTGCTGCGCGCCTTGGGCTCGGTGGCCTCAGAGGCGGCCAACAGTCCCATCCGCGCACCGATGACGCCAAAAGCACAAAAGAACATGATCGACAGCACCAACAGCCGCCCTTCGGCGCGCATCCGTGCACCATCGCGCATCTGCTCGTGCCGGATGCGCAAGTTCTCGCGTTCAATCGCGTCCGGGTTTTCACCGGTCTCGCGCGCTTCGAGAATGCGCGCCAGCGGGCGCAGCGGGCGGCGGATCATGGGAAGATACCATCCCGCGCAACCACCTGCGGCGCGCCAAGCGAATTCACATCAACCGGATTGGTGATGATCAGCTCTGGTTCCGGCTCGGGCGGGAAAGCCACCTGATCGACCTTGCCAAACTGATCAGGGCGCAAGGGCAGAAGGCCCAGCCGTTCAAAATTCACCTCCGTCAGATCGCGCAGACGATCCGGGCGGTTGAGATAGGCCCATTCGGCCTTGAGCACCGCAAGCCGCGCCCGCGCTTTGCCGATCTCTGCATTCAGCTCCTGCGTGCGGGAAATCTCCGCCTGCGTCTTGTAGTTCTCCTGATAGGCCCAGAACGCCAGCCCGATCACCGCCAGGGCCGTCACGATATAAAGTAAAGATCGCATGTTACCGCTCCCTCTGTAATGCAGGCATCCCAACTGACTTTGCCTCTACCCCGCCTGCCGGGGCCTGCGTGCGCCGCGCCAGCCTGAGACGGGCTGATCTGGCACGCGGATTTGCCGCAAGTTCGCTGTCTGATGCAGAAATCGATTTGCGGCTGAGAAGTGTGAAGGCCGGATCCTCGCGTTGGGTCTCCGGCGCGTATCTGTTGGCGTTGCCCGTGGTCTCGGCCCGCGCTTGCAAGTAGCGTTTGACCATGCGGTCTTCGACCGAATGAAAGGTCACGACCGCAAGCAGGCCGTCTGGCGCAAGTGCACGCTCAGCGGCCATAAGCCCTTGATAAAGCTCTTGATATTCGTCATTCACCGCAATCCGCAGCCCTTGAAAGCTACGCGTCGCAGGATGGCTCTGCCCCGGCTTTTTGCGCGGAAGACATCCCTCGATCAACTCGGCAAGTTCCAGCGTGCGCGTGATCGGCGCTTCGGCCCGGCGCCTGACGATGGCCTTGGCGATCCGGCGTGAGGCACGCTCTTCCCCATAGCGGAAGAGGATATCGGCGATCTCGGTCTCATCGTCTTCATTGACGATATCCGCCGCTGAGCGGCCTTCTTGACCCATGCGCATATCGAGCGGGCCATCCTTCATGAAGGAAAACCCGCGATCCGCACGGTCCAGCTGCATGGAAGACACGCCAAGATCCAGAACCACCCCGTCCAGATCCTGCGCATAGTCGTCCATCTTCGAGAAGACGCCATGTTGCTGGATCAGCCGCGCGCCATATTGCTCGGCCCACTCGGCCGCCAATTCAAATGCCAGCGGATCACGATCCACAGCAACGACACTGTCTGCACCTGCATCCAACAACGCGCGTGTGTAGCCACCTGCACCAAATGTGCCATCCAGCCAACGGCCAGTCACAGGGTCAGCCGCCTTCAAAATAGGTTCTAGCAAAACCGGAATGTGGGGTGTGGTGGCAGCCTCTCCCATCGCTTAACCCTCAGCGGGTTTCGACGGGGCGCTGTCGAGAAATTGCAGCGGATCGAAGTTATCCGGCAGATCATCCAGCCATTCTTCGGTCCGCGCCGCTTCCTCGGCCTCATAGGTCTCAGGCTTCCAGATCTGGAAGGTGTCACCGGCGGCGATAAAGAATGCTTCCTTATCCAGCTTGATCTTCTGACGCAGCTTGGCAGGCAACACAAGGCGGCCCGTTTCATCAATATTTGTCGGAAAGGACTGCCCGTGAAAAAGCCGCTGAAGCATCTTGCGCTCCATCGATCCGCGCGGCAGCGCGTCGATTTTGGCGTCCACCTCTTCGATGGCTTCCATCGTGTAGCACTCAAGGTAATTGCGGCGATGATCGCCGTAAACGATGACCAGCTCAGGCGGCAATCCGTCGGTCCAGTTGGGGTCGGCGGCTTCGATCACACGGCGAAAGGAGGCGGGAATAGACACCCGCCCCTTCGTATCCACCTTATGGTGGCTTTCACCTCTGAACCTGCGTGCCAACGCGTCTGGTCCCTCTTGCGCCAGCCCCTGTTCCCATGCAGGGGCCTGAAAATGGAAAAGGCGAACCTAGCTGCTGCCACTGCCAGGTTCGCCTTGGTCCCGTCTCCGGGACATTTCCGACTGCGCGCGCCACCTGGGGGGATGTCTGCTCGCTCGCGCGCCGGATCTGAAAGATGAAAGCGGGTGCCTGTATGAAACCTGACTTGGGAGTTTTTTAGGTTGGGCTCGTTTGGTGGCCCGTTTGTGTTTCCCGTCCTCATCTTGTGACTATAGGGATGACATGGGATTTCATGGTAATCAACTGGAAAATTACCCACCAAGGGGCTGTATGTTGTTTTTACACCGTCATGAGAACAAGATATAGTGAGAACGCAAAAAGAACATCGTCCATAAGTTGCGAGCCATGGCGCATCAACCACCAGATGTAGATGGGCGATTTTGGTGAAGTTTTTTCCCATAAATTCCCGGATCATGAGGGTAATTCACGGAAACTACGTAGAAGCTGGCGAAAAATCCGGGCAAATCACATCGAATCAACCGGTGATTCGGCAGGATATCGGCCTCTGATCCTGCCCTTTGCCGCGAAAATCCCCTACCCGGCCCATGATTTCCCATGCGTCCCATCATTTCCCATGGACAGAGGCCGAAAGGGTCACTGTCGCGCAGGGCGGCTCCCACGCTGGGCCAGCAACGCGCCAAACCCCACAATGATCGCATGAATTGCCAGCACGCCGATTTTGCTGGAGGCAACCGAGGCAGGCAGGCTGACACTGCCGTGGACCTACCCCAGCGCGAACACTCCGCAGGTGCAGGCCGCCGTACCAATGACGGTAAACGCGCTGCGACTCAAAGCTGTCAAATCAGACAGATCGCGCGCGACCCCGGGATGATCTATTCCACATCCGACCAAAGCCCGGCGCCTGATCCGGTCAGCAGATCACGCCATGCCGCCGTCGATCAGCCCTTTTGCCAGCTGCGCATAGGCCTCTGCCATGGCGCTGTCCCCGGCAGCAATCGGCGTGCCCGCATCGCCCGCCAGCCGTGTCTCCAGATCAATCGGCAAGGCGCCAAGCAGCGGAACCCGCAGTCGGATTGCTTCTGCCGCAACCCCGCCCTGTCCGAAGATCGCATGTTCGCTTCCGCAATCGGGGCAGACAAACATCGACATATTCTCAATCAGCCCCAGCACCGGGGTTTTCAGCGTCGCGAACATATCAAGCGCCTTGCGCGCATCCAGAAGCGCCACGTCCTGCGGCGTGCTGACCACGATGGCACCGGTGACTTGCGTGCGCTGGCACAGCGTCAGCTGCACATCGCCCGTGCCCGGCGGCAGATCCACGATCAGAACATCCAGCTTGCCCCATTCCACCTGCCCCAGCATCTGTTGCAGCGCCCCCATCAGCATCGGGCCGCGCCAGACAACCGCCTTTGCCTCATCCAGCATCAGCCCGATGGACATCATCGTCACCCCATGGGCCTTCAGGGGAATGATCGTCTTGCCATCCGGGCTGGCCGGGCGCTTGTTCACCCCCATCATGCGCGGCTGACTGGGCCCGTAGATATCCGCATCCAGAAGGCCGACCCGCCGTCCCTGCTTGGCCAGAGCCACCGCAAGGTTCGACGACACCGTGGATTTGCCCACCCCGCCCTTGCCGGACCCGATGGCCAGAATACGATCGACACCCGAAACCGGCGCCGGGCCGCCCTGCTGGGGTTTGGGATGACCGCCGATCTTGAGATTGGGCGGCGGCGCTTTTGGCGCGGCAGGCCCATGCGCCGTCAAAACGGCCGAGACCGATGTGACCCCTTCCAAGCCTTGCACCGCTGCCTCGGCGGCCTGGCGCAAAGGCTCCATTTGCGATGCAATCTGAGGGCTCGGCGCCTCGATCACGAATTTGACCGCGCCGCCCTCGACAGACAGCGCGCGGATCATGTCCCGGCTGATCAGATCGCCGCCGTCAGGCAAAGCCAGGCGAGCAAGCGCCGCACGAATGGCATCGGTCATATCGGTCATGGGTCAACGCTCCTGATAGGTCCGTCAGTGTTCTGCCAAGAATTCAGCAGAACGCAAGGGCGGCGCAGGGACAATTGCCCCGGTTCAGCGGTTTTACCGCAATTTCCGCGCGTTACCACAAGTGCCCGGAGATCAAGATCAGGTGACGCGATGTCAACGCGTGGCATGCAATTGCTGCATAGCGGCATTGAGCCTTTGTGCATTGTGCATCTGCAGCATGAGATCCATATCTGCCTCAACACAGACACAACGACACCCGCCGAAACGGCAAAACAAGACGCAGTAAACCGAAAGAAAGGATGACTCCGATGGCATTCTACACAGACGCACTGACTTCCAAATTCTCCTTCATGCACGCAATCTCTTCCGCATGGGACGCCTATAAAGCCGAAGCGCACAAGCGCGCGGCCTATCGCACAACCCTGCGCGAGCTGAGCGCCCTGTCCGATCACGAGCTGGATGATCTTGGCCTGCACCGGTCGCAGATCAAGAACATTGCTCTGGAATCATCCGATCTGACATAAACGGCACCCTGCTTGGATTGCACAGAAATTTCAGGTCGCTTTCCTCCCATTGCGATCTGATTTGGGCGAATGGCTCACTCCTCCCAAACGAGCCCTTTGTCCAACATCCAGTCCCTTACGGACGACATGACAACATCTGCACCTCCTCCCAACCGCAGATGATTGCCGATGACGGCGGTGTCTCCTCCCAGGCACCGCCGTTAATCGTTTCAGATGTAGGTCGCGGTCAATGCAGAACGCGCCTGCGCCCCGATGCGCCGCCGCGACGCCCTGGCGAGACCAGCGGGCGCGCCGCATCGCGCAGATACTCCAGAAACTGGGCACCGGCATCGCTGCAGACCGGCGCTCCGTCCAGACCTTGCAGGGCCTTGCGGGCCTCGATTGATGCATTAGCGCCATCGGGCAGGCAAAACAGCCATTCCAGAAAGCCTGATTTCGCGGCCAGCCCCGCCGCCGGGTTTTGCAGATGCGCCGCTTCAAGGGCGCTCATGATTTTTGTTGCACTCATCGTGCTGCCTTTGTGCACCCACACCCCGGGATGCGATGGGACGGGCGGCGATCAACAGCAATCGGGTACATGGGGCCGATCAGGCCTGGTGACCCGTCTTGCCCCACCACCCGTGAGTTGACGAAACCACATCCGGTCGTCCGAATGCGCACAAGGCTGGTTTCCGGGCTTGGGGCGGGCGGCCAATAGGCCTGAGAGTAACGCCTTCCCGACGCATGCGTCAGTGGCTTCGTCACCTCATCCCACCCTCACCGTTGCGGGGGCAGCGCCGGATTTGCACCGGCTTCCCAATTCTCCCTCAGGGTCGAGGGCACCTTGGTATCTGCACGTAAAACAGGTCCAGTGAGTCCACGCAAGTGGCTCTTATGAGTTTGTCGCCTGTAGGCGCCAGCACGCAAGGCTACCGCTAGAACGGCACGTCGTCCGCGCCTTTGACAAAACCCGCGACAACCGTCTTGGTCCCGGCTTTCTCAAAAGCCACCTCCAGCTTGTCGCCTTCGATGCCGATGATCGCACCATAGCCGAATTTCTGGTGAAACACCCGCTCGCCCAGCGTAAAACTGGAAGTCGCGGTCATGTTGATGGTCATGTTCTTAGCTTCAGACGGCTGGCTGACCGATCGTTGCTGGCTGCGTTCCTGCAAACGGCGCCAGCCCGGCGAATTGTAAACATTCGCCTCCTGCACGCGTTGTTCCATTCCGCCGCTGCCAAAGCCCGACATCCCCGCGGCACCATAGCCGCCACCATATAGCCCCGGCGGGGTCAACACATCCACATGCGCCTCCGGCAGCTCGTCAATAAAGCGCGACGGCAGCGCCGATTGCCATTGCCCGAATACCCGCCGATTGGCGGCAAAGCTGATCGTGCAGACCTCTTCGGCGCGGGTGATGCCCACATAGGCGAGCCTGCGTTCTTCCTCCAGGCCTTTCAGCCCGCTTTCATCCATGGACCGTTGCGAGGGGAAAAGCCCGTCTTCCCAGCCCGGCAGGAAAACCACCGGAAACTCCAGCCCCTTGGCAGCATGCAATGTCATGATCGAGACTTTCGCCCCGCCGTCGTCCTGCTCATTGTCCATGACGAGGCTGACATGCTCCAAAAACCCTTGCAGGTTTTCAAACTGCTCCAGCGCTTTCACAAGCTCCTTGAGGTTCTCCAGTCGCCCCGGCGCCTCAGGCGTCTTGTCGTTCTGCCAATGCCCGGTATAGCCGCTCTCATCGAGAATGACCTGCGCCAGTTCCACATGGCTGACCTCGGGAGCCGCGTATTCCATGCGCGTGGGGCGCTGCTCATCATCGATCACATCGTCCGCAGCGACTTCAATCAGCGGCCCGCGTGTCATCTTTGCCCAGCGGTCAATCCCGGCAACCAACTCGCCCAGCGCCGCAAGGCCCTTGCCACCAAACGGCTTGGTTTCAAGACAGATGCGCGCCCCTTCCAGTAGGCTGACCCCGTTCTGGCGTGCCGCAGCCTGGATTTTCTGTTGCGCCTTGTCGCCAAGTCCGCGCTTGGGCGTGTTCACAATCCGCTCGAAGGCCAGATCATCGTCGGGCGAGGTCACGATGCGGAAGTAAGCCATGGCATCGCGGATCTCCATCCGTTCGTAAAAGCGCGGCCCGCCAATGACACGATAGGGCAGACCGATGGTCAGGAACCGATCTTCAAAGGCCCGCATCTGGTGCGAGGCGCGCACAAGGATGGCCATCTGATCCAGCGACAGCGGGTCCATCCCGCGGGTGCCACCCTGCATCGCCTCGATCTCTTCGCCGACCCAGCGCGCCTCTTCCTCGCCGTCCCAATGACCGATCAGGCGAACCTTTTCACCGTCTCTCTCTTCGGTCCACAGCTCTTTGCCCAAGCGCCCTTCGTTGCCCGCGATCACGCCAGAGGCGGCAGCCAGAATATGCGGGGTCGAGCGGTAGTTCTGCTCAAGCCGCACCACATGCGCGCCGGGAAAATCCTTTTCGAACCGCAGGATGTTACCCACTTCCGCACCGCGCCAGCCATAAATCGACTGATCATCGTCGCCGACGCAGCAGATATTCTTGTGCCCGCCCGCCAGAAGCCGCAGCCAAAGATACTGCGCAACATTCGTGTCCTGATACTCATCCACGAGGATAAAGCGGAACCAGCGCTGATACTGCGCCAGCACGTCCTCATGGGTCTGGAAAATTTGCACCATGTGCAACAGCAGATCACCGAAATCGACCGCGTTCAGTTCGATCAGACGCCGTTGGTAGGCTGCGTAAATCTCCGTGCCGCGACTGTTGTAAAGATCCGCATCCGCGCTTGGCACATTTTCCGGCGTCAGCGCGCGGTTCTTCCAACCGTCGATGATCCCTGCGATCATGCGCGCGGGCCAGCGTTTGTCATCGATGTTTTCGGCAGCGATCAACTGTTTGAGCAAGCGGATCTGATCGTCCGTATCGAGAATGGTGAAATTGCTTTTCAGATGGATCTGCGACGCTCGCGCATTGTCCTGTCGCGGCGGCCCAAGTTCTTCTTGTGCAGACAACTCACGATTAGAGTCAGGCAGTTGCGAGTTCGCGGTCGGTAAAGAAATAAGCTCCGCATGCCGGCGCAAGAGCTTGGCCGATATTGAATGGAACGTACCCATCCATCTAATCGGTTCTTTCAATAGATAAGGGTCTTCAACCAACCTCGACTGCATTTCTTTTGCCGCCTTGTTGGTAAATGTAACTGCCAGTATTTCGAAGGGTCGAGCTCTTCCAGTTGCCACCAAATGGGTCAATCGAGCCATAAGCGCACGTGTTTTGCCTGTTCCTGCGCCAGCCAGCATCAGAACTGGGCCATCCAGCGCCTCCACCGCCTCACGTTGGGAAGAGTTAAGTGAATCCAGATATGGCCCCAGTCGGGGCGCGGCCATAGCGCGTTGGCTCAGCGAGGCGCCCTCGAAGGCGTCCATTTCGTCAAAACTGCTCATGGGCATGATACTAACCTGCACACGCGCCTTAGAAAAGAGACGTTCTGCACTTGTTCCCCTGGTGATTTTTTCAATCAATCCAGCTTGTCTGGCAAGCCGCGCCCGTTGTTCCACCAACGATGCGGATTATCGCGTTTCGGATTGTACGCTGCGCGGCTGGCCCAGTCTTCGCGTAGGAAAATCACAGGTTCTTCGTAGTGATGTACTTCCAGGATAGCCTCCATCACCTTGGCCAGAACTACCGCTTCGCGCGCGATCGAAATTTTCAGTTCAACCATCGGATAGGTTTCCGTCGTACCTGCGCTAAAACCCGCGACATGCGTCGTGGTTGTCGATCCCGGCTCGGGCCGCGCAGTCTCCTGTCCCACCGCAGATATGCTCGCGTTGCGTTGATAGCGGCCATAGCTCAGCGGATGAACGGCCATGATTGCGTCCAATATCCGGTCGGTGTCGCCCGGCACGGTCTGGATTTCCAAAACCCAGACCGGTTCAAACCTGCCCGATTTGGAGGTGTATGCCTCAATGCTCATGATGTCGCCCCGCGTGTTCCCTATCCGTTCTCTTTATTTGTGCATCGATCCAACGCGCGGCACAATTCTTTTTGCAAAAAGAATTTGCAAATTCCTTTGCAAAGGAATTTCTCTCTCCCATGGGTTTTCTGAAAGGACATTGGCAACTCTTCGCGCTCATCGCGCTGGTCTTTGCCCTCTGGCCTACGCCGGTGATACTGCCGCTGAAAATCCTCACCGTTTTCCTGCATGAACTGTCCCACGGGCTGGCCGCGATCCTCACTGGCGGATCAATCGTCTCGCTCTCGATCTCGCCCGAGATCGGCGGACTGGCCGTCACCCGCGGCGGAAATCGCTTTGTGATCCTAAACGCAGGCTATCTCGGCTCACTTGTCTTCGGCGCGCTGATCTTGCTCACAGCTCTGCGCACCAACGCCGACAAGCTGCTGATAGCCGCTTTCGGCATCCTCATGATCGCCATCGCCGCGCTTTACATGCGCGAGATGTTTGCCCTTGCTTTCTGTCTCGGCACAGGCGCGCTGATGCTGGCCAGCGCGCGCTACCTGCCGCGCGACGTAAACGATCTGGCATTGCGCCTCATCGGTCTGACCAGCGTGATCTATGTCCCCTTCGACATCTTCAGCGATACCATCGCGCGTTCGCATCTGCGCTCTGACGCCCGGCTCCTGTCCGAAGATATCGGAGGGCCCACGGTTGTCTGGGGCGCGCTCTGGCTGATACTCAGCCTCATTGTGATCGGCCTGTGCCTGCGTTACGCCCTGGGCCGGTCCAGCAACCTCAGCTTCAGCAGGCGCAGCCCATGACCCTTGATGCAACCTACCCCGCAATCAGCGACCTTCGTGCGAAGGCCAGACGCCGTATCCCGCATTTCGTCTGGGAATACCTGCAAAGCGCCACAGGCGATGAAAGCGGCGCGCGGCGCACACGGGCCGCCTTTGATCAGATCGAGCTGATGCCCTCCATCCTGCATGGCGAGATCACGCCCGATCTCACGGTAGACCTCTTTGACCAAAGGATGCCCCTGCCCTTCGGCATCGCCCCTGTGGGCATGTCCGGCCTGATCTGGCCGAACGCCGAACAGCATCTGGCACGCGCAGGCGCCGACCTTGGCATTCCCTATTCGCTTTCAACAGTTGCCACCCAGACCCCCGAAGACATCGCGCCGCACCTCGGGGCACATGGCTGGTTTCAGATGTATCCACCGCGCGACGCGGACATTCGCAAAGACATGCTGGAGCGTGCCAAAAAGGCGGGCTTCACAGGGCTCATCCTCACAGTGGATGTGCCCGTCGCCTCGCGCCGCGAACGGCAGCTGCGTTCGGGCCTGCAGCAACCGCCAAAACTCACCCCACGCCTGCTGGCGCAGGTCATGCGGCGTCCTGCCTGGGCGCTCGGCACTTCCAAACGCGGCATGCCGCGCATGCGGTTGATGGACAGCTACATCGACCGCGTTCAGGGCCCCACCTCCGGTCTCAGCAGCACCGCGCATGTGGGCTACCTGTTGCGCACTTCGCCCGATTGGGACTATCTGAGGTGGCTGCGCGATCACTGGGACGGACCTTTGAT
The DNA here is from genome assembly GCA_039197405.1 of Pseudomonadota bacterium. Taxonomy (GTDB): domain Bacteria; phylum Pseudomonadota; class Alphaproteobacteria; order Rhodobacterales; family Rhodobacteraceae; genus Planktotalea. Next base: position 610 of record JBCCUH010000013.1, on the reverse strand, counting down.
GGTCAAAGGCGTGCTGAACCCTGACGACGCCCCGCGCCTTGAAGCGGCGGGCGCGGACGCCATCTGGATCTCCAACCATGCCGCGCGCCAGTTCGCCGCTGCCCCACCGCCCATCACCATGCTGCCCGCAATCCGGGCCGCGACCAAGCTTCCGCTGATCCTCGACAGCGGCATCGAAAGCGGGCTTGATATGCTGCGCGCCTTTGCCCTTGGCGCCGATTTCATCATGCTCGGACGCGCCTGGCACTACGCGCTCGGGGCGCTTGGTGCGGTGGGCCCGGCCCATCTTGCCGATATCCTGCGCAAGGATCTTCTGGCCAATATGGGCCAGCTTGGCATGGCATCTTTGCAGGATTTGCCGCGCAGCTTGGTCAAAATGCCGTAAATCGAGCGCGCTGCATTGCAGCATACCCAGTAATACGAGTATGAACCGCGACAATATGGCCTTAAAAGCCTCCTCGTAACGCTGCGTCACAACAGGACTTGCTCATGCCAGACTTCCAGAAAATCCTCATCGCCAATCGCGGCGAAATTGCGATCCGTATCATGCGCGCTGCCAACGAGATGGGCAAAAAGACTGTGGCCGTCTTTGCCGAAGAGGACAAACTGG
>JBCCUH010000012.1:0-16510 GCA_039197405.1 Pseudomonadota bacterium | reverse complement strand
TTTGGGCAGCGGACTGAACGGTGACAAAACCGTTGATGCCAAGGGCCGTTATGTCATGCCCGGCGGGATCGAGGCCCATTGCCATATCGCCCAGAATTCGGCCACCGGCGGGATGACGGCGGACGATTATCGCTCTGGCTCGATCAGCGCAGCCTATGGCGGCAATTCCTGCATCATCCCCTTCGCGGCCCAGCATCGCGGCATGGGGGTGACGGAAACGCTGGATCTTTACGGCAGCCGCGCGGCGGGCGCATCCGTGCTTGATTACAGCTACCATCTGATTGTTGCGGACCCGACGCCCGAGGTGCTGGCGCGCGAGCTGCCCGAGGCCTTTGCGCGCGGCGTGACCAGTTTCAAGCTTTTCATGACTTACGACAAGATGGTGGTACCCGACAAAGCCTTCCTCGATGTGCTGAGTGTGGCCAGAGATCACGGCGCGCTCACGATGGTGCATGCGGAAAACTCCGGCATGATCGCCTGGATGACCGAGCAGCTTTTGGCGCGCGGGCTGACTGCACCCAAGTACCACGCCGCCAGCCATCCTGCGTTGGCCGAGGAGGAAGCTATCCACCGCGCCATCTGCATGGCCAAGCTGGTTGATGCGCCTTTGCTCATCGTGCATGTGAGCACGCCAGAGGGCGCAGCGCTGGTGCTAAACGCCCGCAATCAAGGTGCAAAGGTTTTCGGGGAAACCTGTCCCCAGTATCTTTTTCTGACCGCAGCGGAGATGGATCTGCCGGGCATTGTAGGCGCGGCGCTCATGTGCTCGCCCCCCTTGCGCGATCACCCGACGCAGGCGGCGCTCTGGGAGCATATCCGCGCAGGCACATTCGATGTGGTCAGCTCTGATCACTCGCCTTACCGAATGGATGAAACCGGCAAGCTGGCCCACGGCCCGGATGCGCCGTTTACCAAGATCGCCAATGGCATGCCGGGCATCGCGGCCCGTCTGCCCTTGATGTTCAGCGAAGGCGTCGTGACGGGGCGTATCTCTTTGAAGGAGTTCGTTGCGCTCAGTTCCACCAACGCCGCGCGTCTTTATGGGCTGCTGCCGCGCAAGGGCACGCTGGCCATCGGCGCGGATGCCGATATCGCGCTCTGGGACCCAGACGCGCGCTGGACGATTACCGCAGAGAACCAGCATGACAACGCGGGCTATTCGCCTTTTGAGGGCAAAGCGGTGCAGGGCAAACCCACGCATGTTTTCAGCCGGGGCGTGGCAATCATCGACGATGGCGCGCTCACAGCGCCCAAAGGCCACGGCCAGTTCCTCAAACGAGGCCCCTCCGGGCAATCCAGCCAGCCCGGCCACCAAGCCCCGGAAATGGAGTCGCTTCAATGACCCACGGCCCCATCGTCATCGTCAACCCGAACTCCAATGAGGCTGTCACAGAGGGGCTGCGCGAGGCGGTCGCCCCGATGCAGGGGCTTGTACCGCTGGACTGTGTGACCCTCGCAGAAGGCCCCTTCGGTATCGAAAGCCAGCAAGACAGCGACAGCGTGGTGTCGCCGCTGCTTGCCCTGATGCGTGCCCGCAGCGACGCCAGTACCTTCATCATCGCCTGCTATTCCGATCCCGGGATCGACGCCGCCCAGGCCAGCATTCCGCAGCCCGTCTTCGGCATTCAGGCTGCGGGCACGCTCACCGCCATGGCGCGCGCGGATCTCTTCGGGGTGATCGCCATCGGCCAGCCCTCGATCCTCAGGCACCGCAAATACATGCGCCGCATGGGGGTTCTTGACCGCTGCGCCGGGGAACGCGCATTGAACATGAGCGTCGATGAAACCGCACGCGGCACGTCGACCTTACAGCGCATGACAGAGGTGGGCCATCAACTCAAGGACGACGGCGCAGAGATCGTGATCCTCGGCTGCGCCGGCATGGCCAGACACCGCGCGCCGCTGCAAGCGGCACTGAAGATCCCGGTCATCGACCCGGTGCAAGCCGCCACCGCCTTGGCCCTTGGAACTGTGCTGGCTTCGGGGCTCTCTTCATCTTGCTGAATAAACTCCCGCCGGAGGCGGAAAACCGCATGGCGCAGCCATGCTCCTCCTGCGTGCGCGCCAGCGCACTCATCATGGCAACTGACCAAGCCAGAACCAGGCGGTGAAAATGGTCATCGCCGTGGCAATCAGCACCGAAGACGCGGCCACCCGCTGCGCGCGCCCATACATGCTGGCGAAGATATAGACGTTTACCCCCGGCGCCATCGCCGAGGTCATAACCACAGAGCGCATGGCCGCATCGCCGATGCCCTGCAGCGCGCCCAAGGCATAGGTGATCGCCGGATGCACCAGCAGCGACAGGGCGCAGACATAAAGGATTACCTTCATGTCTCCTGCAGGCCGGTAGCGATAAAGGATGCCGCCCAGGGCAAATAGCGCGGTCGGCAGGGCGGCGCGCACCATCATGTCCAATGCGCCCTGCAATGCGGCAGGTATGGTCAGCCCCGACAGGTTGACCAGAAAGCCCAGCACGATCGCCACGATCAGCACATTGCGAAACATCGCATTCAGCACTGTGACCGGCAAACGGGTCAGCGACGTGCCCGCAGCCCGTGCGCGCACCAGTTCCATCACCGTGATGCCCAGCCCGTAGCAAAACGGCGAGTGCACCGCGATGATCGCGTAGTTGCCCACCAGAGCCCCGGCGCCATAGGCCTGTTCGGTGATGGCCAGCCCCAGCAGCACCGAGTTGGAGAAAAGCGCGCAAAAACCGATGGCAACGCTGTCTTCCCAGCTTCGCGCGAAGATCAGCCGCGCGCCGAACAGTCCCAGACAAAAGCAGATGAAGGCGCCTGCATAAAAGCTCAGCAGCAGCCCCCCATCAAATCCCGCCTCAAAATCGATGTGCGCCAGCGCGTTGAACAATAGGCAGGGCACAGCGATCTGCTGCGCGAATTTCATGATGTTGTCGACTGCCGCATCACCGAGAAAGCCACGCCAGACCACGGTGTAGCCAAAGCCCACCACCAGAAAAACCGGCAGGATGACGTCGATCAGCGCCTGCATGGGTCAGTCGTCATAGATGATCTGCATTCCGTCATAGGCGGCGGTGATATGATCGGGGGTTTCCTCGCAAACGGTCTGATAGTCGAGATCGACGTGCATGTTGGTCAGAACGCCGCGTGGCACTCCGGCCTCAGCGATCCACTCCAGGGATTGCGCGTAGTGCGAATGGCTCGGATGAGGCGTGCGGCGCAGCGCATCCAGAACCCAGCAGTCGGCGGATTTGACCTCTGCCCAGGCCGCGTCGTTCATAGCAGAGACGTCCGGCAGATAGGCCAGCGGGCCGACGCGAAAGCCAAGCGCGTCAATGGCGCCATGGGCCACCTCGAAGGGCCTGAGTGTGATCGCGCCGCCCGCTCCTTCGATTGTGAACGGGCCAGAGATCGTCTTCATGTTCAGGATCGGTGGGTAAGCCGAGCCTTCGGGTTGCACAAAGGCATATCCGAAACGGGACAGCAGGTCGTTCTGCGTCGCCCCATCGGCCCAGACATCAAGCCGCTGGCGCATGTTGATCACCACCATCCTGAGATCGTCGATCCCGTGCACATGGTCCGCATGGCTGTGGGTAAAGGCAACCCCGTCCAACACGCCGATATCCGCGTCCAGAAGCTGATTGCGCAGATCAGGCGAGGTGTCGATCAGCACCCGCGTGATACCGTCCGATGTCTGCCGCTCGACCAGCATAGAGCAGCGCCGCCGCCGGTTGCGCGGGTTTTGTGGATCGCAATCGCCCCAGTGCCCGCCAATGCGCGGCACGCCGCCCGAGGACCCGATGCCGAGAATTGTAAAGCGCAGCTTGGCCATCATGCCGCCGCCTTATAGGTTGCGGCCTTGGAAAAGAGTCGCTCGAAATTGGCTTCGGTCTGGGCCGCGAAATCTTCCAGGCTCATCCCGAAGACCTCTGCCCCGACGCGGGCCGTATGCGCGGTATATCCCGGCTCATTGCGTTTGCCCCGTTTCGGCACAGGGGCCAGATAGGGGCTGTCGGTCTCGACCAGCACCTGGCTTACCGGGGCGGCGGCGAAGATGTCCCGCACCTCCTGGGATTTGGGAAAGGTCGCGATGCCGGACATGGACAGGTAAAAGCCCATATCCGTGCAGGTCTTCGCCAGCTCTGGCCCTGAGCAATAGCAATGCATCACGCACGCGTAGGGCGCGTTGCGGAACTCTGTTCTGAGGATATCGGCCATATCCTCATCCGCCTCGCGGGCGTGAATAATCAGCGGTAGACCGGTGCGCTGCGCGGCTTCGATATGCACCCTCAAAGATTGCTTTTGAATATCCGCGCTTTCAGCGGTGTAGTGATAATCCAGCCCGCTTTCACCAATGCCAACCATCTTGGGATGGGCGGTCAGCGCGATGAGCTCATCCACCGTGGCAAGCGGTTCTTCGGCGGCGCTCATCGGGTGGGTGCCTGCGGCCCAGAAGACCGGCGCATGTGTCTCGGCCAAAGCCTGCACACCGGGCGCATTCCGAAGCCGCGTGCAGATCGTCACCATACGGCGCACGCCCATTTCCTCTGCGCGCGCAATGATATCGGGCAGCTCGCCCTCGAAATCCGGAAAATCGAGGTGGCAATGGCTGTCTGTGATCGTGGGGGCGGTCATTGAAAATCCCTCAGGCGGCGGCCTGTTCTATATCCCGCAGGGTATCTAGAATGAGCGCGGCAGGGTCAAGGTTCACCGCCCGGCCGTGACGCAGCTTGGCGCCGGTTTCACTGGCCACATCGGCCCATTTGCGCGCGTGCTGCGGATCGGGGGACAGGCGCATCAGCATCTCTGCCTCGCCCGGCACTGCCTGCAGGGCGGGCGCATGGCCCATCGTGCCGCTACGGGCCAGCCGCGCCAGCAGCAGCCCCAGCAGGTCTATCAGCAGATCCAGCCTGTCACCACCGCCGCGCTGGGCGGCAGCTTCCGCCAGTTTAACCGCCCGCGATCTGTCCATGCGCGGCAGCGTGCCGAAAAGGCCGGTCAGCTCGGCGTAGATCGCAAGGCCTGACAGGTTGGCCAGACGAATGGCCTCTCCGACCGAACCGGATGTCAGCGCCGTCAGGGCGGTCATATCCTCTTCTGCGTCAGGCATGGCCTGCTGCATGGCGGCGCGAATGTCGTCGGGCGCCAGAGGATCAAGCCGCAGCTCGCGGCAGCGCGACCGGATGGTCGGCAACAGGCGGGTGGGCTGATGGCTGATCAGCAGCAGCGTGGTGTTCGCGGGCGGCTCTTCCAGCCGTTTCAGAAGGGCGTTGGCGGCCTGCACGTTCATTTCGTCGGCGGCATCGACGATGACGACCCTGCGCCCGCCGCCAGCGGCGGAGAAATTGAAAAACTCGTTCAGTTTGCGCACATCATCCACGCGGATGTCCTGGGCGAATTTCCCGGCTTCGAGGTTCTTGTGCCGGTCGCCTTCGGTCGATCCCGCGCCGCCGCGCTTGAGCACGAACAGTCCCGGTTCCGCGCCTGCAGCGATGCGGCGCGCCACCGGATGATCGGGAGAGACTTCCCGCGAGGCCGGCTCTTCCGGTGCTCCGAATAGCCCATCGGGCGCGTCCACGGGCCGGGTTAGCAGAAAGCGGGCAATCCGGTAGGCAAGGGTGGCCTTGCCAATGCCGCGCGGCCCGGTAACCAGCCAACCGTGGTGCAGCCGACCGGTGTTGAAGGCACCCAGAAAATCCGCCTCGGCACTGGCCTGCCCGAACAGCTGCGCAGTGTCGCGGGGATGCGGGGCACCCTCGATACGGTCGGATGTGGGCAGGGCGGCGTCACTCATGTCAGGTGACGTGATACAACATCCAGAACATCGGCTGCAATCGCCTCTCTCTCGCGCGCAGCGTCGATCACGGTAAAGCGCTGGGGGGCGGCGGCGGCAAGATCAAGAAACCCGGCGCGCATGGATTTCTGCAGGGCAGCGCCGAACTCCTCGAAGCGGCTGTCGATGGAGTTGCGTTCCACCGCGCGGCTGTGGCTTTCCGTCGGGTCCATGTCAAAAAGCAGCGTCAAATCCGGCTCGCGCCCGATCATCAGGCTGTGCAGCTGATCGACCAAAGCGCGCAGATCGCCCGAACGCAGCCCCTGATACATGCGGGTGCTGTCGGCAAACCGGTCGCAGATCACCACCTTGCCCGCCGCAAGCGCGGGCAGGATCGTGCGTTCCAGATGATCGCGGCGGGCGGCGGTAAAAAGCAGGATCTCCGTCTCGGCGGACCATCTGTCAGGATCGCCCTGCAGGACCAGCGCGCGAATTTCCTCGGCACCGGGCGAGCCGCCAGGCTCGCGGGTCAGGATCACCTCGTGACCCTGCGCCTCAAGCGCGTCGCGCAGCAGTTTGGCCTGCGTGGATTTGCCCGAGCCATCGATGCCTTCAAAGCTGATGAAGCGGCCGTTTGACTTGGTCACAGGAGATTAACTGCCTTGCTCTTGCTCTTGCGCGGGGGCGGTGGGGGCGACAGGCGCTTCGTTCAGCTGCGCGATCAGGATCTGTGCCACAGTGCCGACGCGCGACAGAAACCCGCCCACGGGAACATCATGCGCCGCCACCAGTGGCACGCGTGTTTCCGGCAGGCCCGGCGGCGTGATCACCAGCTCGGCGATTTCGGTGTCCTTGGCGATGGGGGCGGTGATCGGCCCGTTGTAGATCACCTCTGCCTTGGTCTTGTCGGTGGCCAGCACCGGCATCAGCATCGAAACATCTTCCTTGGGCACCAGCGGCACGGTCTGGTCGCGGCCCATCCAGACATCGGCGCTGGCCACTGCCGTGCCCGCTTTGGCCACCGGTTTCACCGCAAACTGGCGAAAGGCCCAGTTGACCAGACGTTCCGCTTCCTCGGCGCGTGTTTGCGCGGTTTGCAGACCCGAGACCACAAAGATGATGCGGCGGTCGCCCTGTTTGGCCGATCCTACCAGACCATAGCCCGCTTCACTGGTATGGCCGGTTTTCAGTCCGTCGGCGCCAATGCCAAGCGCCAGCAAGGGGTTGCGGTTGCGCGTGTTCTGCGGTGCGCGCCCGTCGAATTTGAACTCGCGTTCAGCGAATAGCGGGTAGTACTGCGGGAAATCCGCGATCAGCCGATGCGCCAGCAGCGCCAGATCGCGCATCGACATGCGATGCCCGGCCTGTGGCCAGCCATTGGAATTGGCGAAGGTGGAATTGGTCATGCCCATCTGCTGTGCGCGCTGGGTCATGAAACGGGCAAAGCCGTCCTCGGTGCCATCGGGGCTTAGGGCTTCGGCGATAACCGCACAGGCGTCATTGCCCGACAGCACGATGATGCCGCGAATAAGGTCTTCGACCGTCACCCGGTCTGTGGTGTCCAGAAACATCGTCGAACCGCCATAGGACATGGCGTGCTGCGATACTGGCAGCTTTTCGTTCAGCGTCAGGCGGCCATCGCGCAGGGCCTCGAAGGCCATGTAGAGCGTCATCAGTTTGGACATGGACGCAGGCGGCAGCGGCTGATCGGCGTTCTTGCTGAGCAGCACCGTACCTGTGGTCTGGTCAATGATAAACGCAGCCGATGCGCGCGTTTCAAACGCCGCAAGCTGCACTGAGCCAAGTGCGATCAGCACAAGGCTGAGCAAATAGGTCTTCATACGGGTCATCCCATCCCCTTATGCGAGAGTGTCGTTCGAGCGCCCGTCAGGCGACTCGGTCACTTGGAAACAGCATAGGCGTCTGTAAAGCCGGACGCTTTTATTTTCTTCAGCAATCCTGCCCTTTCGGCGGAAGATTGCGCTGGGCCGACCAGAACACGCCAGAAGGTTTTCCCGGATGAGGAAGATTTCTTCACCGTGGGGATCATCCCGGCAACGCGCATGGCTTCTGCGGTGTTGTTTGCGTTCTGCTCGACCGAGAAGATGCCTAGCTGGATAAAGGGTTTGGACAGTTTGGAACTGGCTGGTGCCGGTTTGGGCTTGGCCGCCGGAGCTGCCGCCGCCGGGGCCGCAGCTGCCGCCACGGTTTCGGCAGATACATCCGCTGGGGGTTTCGCGGCTGGCTCTAGCGCCGTCTCGGCAATTGCACTGGGCGCATCGACCTGCGGTGCCGCCTCCGGGTCGGGGCCATCCGCCACGGTTTCGCGGCGCAGGGCTGTGACGTTCAGCTTGGCCGGTTGGCCGGCAAGCATACCAATGGCTGCCGCCGCATCCGAGGAAACCTGAAGGCGCGGACCGGGCGTGGCCCGTTCGCGGCGGAACAGTGCGCCGATGACAAACTTGCCGTTTTTCTCGTTACGGATGATCACGCGCTCGGGGTCTTTGACATCAGGATGCGCGACCCAGACACCACCCAGCGAGGGACGCCCATCCCAAAGCCCGTTTTCGGTGACCTGAAAAACCTCCGGCGCTTCCACGTCGCGCTCGACCAGTTTGACCGACCGGTTGGACGTTACCGCGCCCGCTTCGCTGGCGGCTGCTTTGTCTTTGGGTTGCAGAAAGCCAGGCATCTGCCCGTCCTGGCACGCGCCCAGAACCAGGAGGGCGGACAAGGCCAGTGCCGCGCCTTTGCAGCGTCGCCCAAGCGGACTGTGTTGCGAGATGGTGCTCATATTCTGCCCTTTGCCCCAATCGATATCGCGCCGGTGGCCGGTTTTCCGGTCGTCACGCAGCGCGCAGCCTGTCTGATCGTGCGCGCAATGTAGCGATTTTATCGTGCTGTGAAAAGTCTGTCTGACCGAATGGATGAAAATCGGCGCGAAGCGGCGGAAACATGGCTTGCCGAGCGCCGCATCAACGGGTATTCAGCGCGTCGTCGGAGGCTTGGCAGAGTGGTCGAATGCACCGGTCTTGAAAACCGACGAGGGTGAAAGTCCTCCCAGGGTTCGAATCCCTGAGCCTCCGCCACTATTCTTTCCACGCCCAGCCTAAATCCGTCAGGCCACCTCTTTGAGGAACCGTACCGGATTGCCCGGATCAAGCAGGATCATCCTGTCCAGCCCGCCGCTCAGGCGACCCAGCCCGCCGGGGGTGCGCAAAAGGCGCGCCGGCAGGGCGGTGGCGCGGGCAATTGCTGCCTCCAGCGGATCACCCGCTGCCTCGGTCATGACCGAAATCGCGCGTGCCATGCTCAGATCGGCCCCCGCAAGCGTGCCGTCAGCCAGCGTCAAACGGTTATTACAGCGCATCACATCGCGGCCATTCAGCGAAAACCCGTCAATCGCAGAGCCTGCGGTTGCCATGGCGTCCGTGACCAGAAAGATCCGGGACGGGACGCGTTTCGCGGCCAGTGCGATACGGATCATGTCGGGATGCACATGCACCCCATCAGCGATCAGCCCGGCGTAGATATCACCGCGCGACAGGATCGCCCCGACCAGACCGGGGGCGCGATTGCCCATCTGGCTCATGGCGTTGAACAGATGCGTGGCGCAGCCCGCGCCTGCGTCGAACGCCGCAAGACAGGTGTCGAAATCGGCGTCCGTATGGCCCAGCGACACGATGATGCCAGCCTCGGCCATGGCGGTGATCTGATGGTTACGGGTGTTTTCCGGCGCGACGGTCACCATGATGTTGGGAATGCGCCTTGCCGCGCCAAGCAGCACATCCAGATCCGCATCGTCCATTGGCCGGATCAGATCGGCATCATGCGCCCCCTTGCGCGCCACCGACAGATGCGGGCCTTCCAGATGAATGCCGGCGATCCCCGGTACGCCCTGCGCGAGGGCGTCCTCGACAGCATCCAGCGCGGCTTTCGTGACATCAGCCGTGTCGGTGATCAGCGTCGGCAAGATCGCTACCGTCCCCAGCCGGGCATGGGCGCTGGCGATGATGCGCAACGCGCTCACCGACTGGTCGTCGTTGAACATCACGCCGCCGCCGCCATTGACCTGCAGATCGACAAAGCCGGGGCAGATGATCCCACCCTCCAGCGTTTTGACGGCAGTGCCTTGCGGAATGTCGCCTCGGGCCACGACCTGCAGCGTGCCGTCTGCCTCTGCGAGCAAGGCGTGCTGATCAAACAGGCGGGCTCCGTCGTGGATCTTTGCGCCCAGAAATGCTGTCGAGGCAGGGCTCATACCGTTTCGGTCACTTTTTTCAGATGGCGCGGCGCATCGGGGTTGATCCCGCGCGAGGCGGCAACGCGTTCAACCATCGCATAAAAGCTGGCGATCAGGGCGATGGGATCGGTCAGCGGATGCCCGGTGCGCACCACCGGCAGCTCGGCGGCTTGCGTGACCTGCCCCGTGGTGGCGAAAACCTTCGCGCCTTTCGCGGCAAAATCATCGGCGACCTGCGCCAGGGCACTTTCGGCCGCGTCCTCGGAGGCCAGGGCGATGACCGGAAAGCCACCATCGACGATGGACACAGGGCCATGCAGAACCTCAGCGGACGAATAGGATTCCGCGTGGATCTGGCAGGTTTCCTTGAACTTGAGCGCCGCTTCATTGGAAATTGCATAGGCGGGCCCGCGTCCCAGGCAAAAGATCGAATTGCGCGCGCCCAAGGCGTCCCGCGCCTCAGGCCAGTCAATGGCGACAGCTTGCTCCAGCGCGGATGGCAGGTCGTGAATAGCCGCCAGCAATGCCGTATCGCCCTCCCATTCCGCCAGCAGCCAAAGGCCCGCGACAGCAGAGTTGACGAAGGTTTTCGTCGCAGCGACGCTGATCTCGGGACCTGCGTGAAGGTTGAGCGTGTGATCTGCCACCTGCGCCAACGGGCTGGCGGAGTGGTTGGTCATGGCGATCGACAAAGCACCGCTTGCGCGGGCCATGCGGGCCATTTCCACAATATCGGGGCTTTTGCCCGATTGTGACACCGACAGGCAGACGCTGCCCTCCAGCTTGAGTGCACGGTCATAGATCGAGGCAATGGACGGACCGATCGAGGCGATGGGCGTACCGGTCAGCAATTCGGAGGCGTATTTCAAATAGGTTGCCACATGGTCCGACGAGCCGCGCGCGACGCTGACCATATATCCGGGCTGTGCTGCGCACATGGCCTCAGCGGCGCGCGCAATATCGGCGCTGCCATCTGCGAGCAGCCGTGCAGCAGCGACAGGTATTTCCAGTATTTCCCGGCGCATCTGCGTTTGCGTTGCGGTCATGGGGGGGTCCTATTCCTTGGCCAGGCGAAGTTCGGCCACGAAATTGTAGGCGTCTCCGCGGTAGATGGATTGGGTGAATTCGACGACACGGCCATCGGGCAGATAAGAGGTGCGCTCGATACGCAGACCTGCCTCGCCGGGGGTGACGCCGAGTAGCCGGGCATTGTCTTCGCCCAGATTGATGGCCGAGATTTTCTGCAGGGCGCGCACCGGGCGGTGGCCCGATTGCTCCAGAACATCATAAAGTGAGGTTTCAACGATCAGCGGATTGGGCAGCATGTCGGTGGACAGCGAAGCGCGTTCGATGGCCATCGGCTTGTCATCGGCGATGCGCAGCCTGCCGATCCGCGACACTGACGCATCCGGCGCCAGCGCCAGCGCCAGCACCTCGTCGGGCGAGGGCATGAACACCCCGCGTTCCAGCCAGACGCTGGAAGATGCCATGCCGCGCCGGGACATGTCTTCGCTGAAGGATGTCAGCCGCGACAGCGATTGCTCGATCTGTGGCGCATCCGAGGCAACGAAAGATCCAGAGCCTTGCTTTTGCACGATAATCCCGTCTTCGGCGAGCGCCTGAATGGCCTTGCGCACAGTGACGCGCGACATATCCGTGATCGCCGCGATCTCGCGTTCGGGGGGCAGCGAGCTTCCGGCTTTGAGCAGCCCGTTGTCGACGCCTTCGCTCAGACGTCTGCGCAGCTGCAGATAGCGCGGCCCATCGCCGGGTGTATGCCAGTTGGCGGGCGCCAGAAACTCGGTGATTGTCATGCCGCCTCCTGCAATCTGCTCGCCAGTTGAAAGGCGCCGCTCAGGGCCGAGCCGCGAGAGGTGATACGCCCTTCGAGCGCCGCCGGTGCCAGGAACGGCGCATAATGCGCGCCCAGCCCGCCGCTCAGGCACAGCGTGTCGCCATGCGAAAAGCCAAGCGCGTCCAGATATCGTGTCAGGTAAGCCGCGCCAGCGGACAGAAGCTCCTGCGACCAGGGATCATCGTTTTGCGCACCGTCAATCACGACAGGGGCGATGCGCGCGTAATCACCGGGTTTCGCCGTCACGCTGAAGGAGGAGATGGCGCCGGGATCATTGCCGAACCGCGCCAGCACTTGCCGGGTGACGTCCGAATGCGCGCTGACGCCGTCGCAGCAATGCAGCACCTGTTCCAGCGTGACCCGTCCCAGCCAGGCCCCCGATCCCTGATCGGAGACGTAAAAACCCCACCCGTTCACCACCCGCATATCGCCATTCACACTGGCCGCAGCGATGATCCCTGTGCCAATTGCCAGCAAATACCCATCCTGCCCACCCAAAGCCCCGACAACGGCGGTTGGCCTGTCATTGGTCACATCTGTGCGCGAAAAGGGCATGGCGTCGGCGACACGCTGGCTGTCTTCGGCAGTCATGACCCCGGCAAGACCCAGATGTGCCACGGCGCGCGGCAGATCGCCTTGCGCTATGCCCGCGTCGCTGGCCGCATCATGGACCGCGCTGAGAACATGGTGCAGAGCAAGATCAGGGTCTGAGGCAAAGTTCGCGCGACCCGATTCCGCCCTTGCGATGATACCCTTGCTGCGCGTCCCGATGGCAGCGCGGCACCCCGTTCCGCCACCATCGACGCCAACAATCAAGGTGTCATGAGAATCAGTCATGCAATACCTTTATAATACCTATTGGAAATTTGATAGGGCCATTTTGCGTAATGCTGCGGTATTGGACTGCTATTCGATTGAAGAATGGTGAGAAAAAGAAAGTGGTAGACAAAAGGTATTCTAAAGGTATTAGATATGACAGGGAGATTCGAATGCTGCTGCCAATCACGGAAACCCGGCCCGAAGGTGATGCCATTGACGCGATGCCCGCGCTGATCGCGGCGGAGGCGTTTGTGGATGGGCAGCTTGCCGCGCTGGAGGCGGTGCGCGCTGCTGCTGCGGATATCGACGCCGGCGCTGCTGCCATGGCCGGGGCTATCGAGCGGGGCGGATCGCTGGTCTATGCGGCGGCGGGCAGTTCGGGGTTGATGGCGCTGGCGGATGCTTGCGAGTTGACCGGTACCTTCGGCATTCCGAACGACCGCATCGCGATCCATATGGCAGGCGGCGTGCCTGCCGACGGGCGCATGCCCGGGGGCACCGAGGATGATGGCGGCGCAGCACGGCACGCTGCGCAGTCCATGACGGATGCAGACGTGCTGATCACGCTTAGCGCCAGCGGCACCACGCCTTATGCCCTGGATTTCGCCAAAGCCGCGAAGGCCAACGGGGCGAGCGTGATCGGCATCGCCTGCAATCCGGGTGCCGCGCTGCTTGATCTGTCCGATATTGCCATCTGTCTTGAAACGCCCCCCGAAGTGATCGCCGGATCCACCCGGCTGGGCGCAGGGACGGCGCAGAAAGCGGCGCTGAACCTGATGTCGACGCTGATGGGGATCAGGCTTGGCCATGTCTATCAGGGGCAGATGGTCAATGTGATGGCTGACAATGCCAAGCTGATCCAACGCGCCGCGCGCATGGTCTCGCAGATCGCCAATGTGGGCGAAGGCGCTGCACAGGACGCGCTGGCCGAAGCGGGCGGGCAGGTCAAACCGGCGATCCTGATCGCGCGGGGAAGCCCGCGCCAGACCGCCATGGATTTATTGCAGCGCCACGCCGGGCGACTGGACGCCTGCCTTGAAGAATTGAACGCAACCTGACTATCCAACCTGGGAGAAAAACCATGAAACATTCGAAACTCGCAACGGCCATGCTGGCCTCGACACTGCTGGCGGGCGCCGCCTCTGCCGAGGATGTCACACTGACCATCGAAAGCTGGCGCAATGACGACCTGGCGATCTGGCAAGACAAGATCATTCCGGCGTTCGAAGCAGAGCATCCCGGCATCAAGCTGAACTTCACACCGTCCGCACCTGCGGAATACAACGCCGTGCTGAACTCCAAGCTAGATGCAGGCTCTGCCGGTGACATCATCACCTGCCGTCCGTTCGATGCCTCGCTTGCCCTCTTTGAGGCAGGTCATCTGGCCGACATCAGTGATCTGGATGGCATGAAAAGCTTTTCTCCCGTTGCCAAGTCCGGTTGGAGCACTGATGACGCCTCCGCACAGTTCTGCGTTCCGATGGCATCCGTGATCCACGGTTTCATCTACAACAAGGACGCCTTTGCCGAGCTGGGTCTGGAAGAGCCCAAGACGGAAGCCGAATTCTTTGCCGCGCTCGACAAGATCAAGGAAGACGGCAGCTATATCCCGATGGCCATGGGCACCAACGACCAGTGGGAAGCGGCCACCATGGGTTACAACAACATCGGTCCGAACTACTGGAAAGGTGAAGAGGGGCGTCTGGCGCTGCTTGCGGGCGAGCAGAAGCTGACTGACGAGGCCTGGGTTGCCCCTTACCGGCAGCTGGCCAAATGGGGTGCATATCTGGGTGACGGATATGAGGCGCAGACCTACCCCGACAGCCAGAACATCTTCACATTGGGCCGCGCCGCGATCTACCCGACAGGGTCGTGGGAAATCTCCGGCTTCAACAATCTGGCTGATTTCGAAATGGGCGCGTTCTATCCGCCCGTCCAGAATGCCGGTGACACCTGCTATATTTCCGATCACACCGACATCGGCATTGGCATGAACGCGGCAACCGCTAACCCTGAAGCAGCCAAGACCTTCCTCAACTGGGTCGGCTCATCCGAGTTTGCGACGATCTTTGCCAATGCGCTGCCGGGTTTCTTCCCGCTGTCGGATGCACCTGTGACGCTGGAAGATCCGCTGGCGCAGGAGTTCATCTCGTGGCGCGGTGAATGCGAAAGCACGATCCGGTCGACCTATCAGGTTCTGTCACGCGGCACGCCCAACCTTGAGAACGAGACATGGAACGCCTCCGTGGCCGTGATCAAAGGCGAGGAAAGCCCCGAAGACGCAGGCAAGCGTCTGCAGGACGGGTTGGCCAGCTGGTACGAGCCGCAGCAATAAAGCTGCCACGCACGACTGTCTTGCTCCGGCATCCTCCCTGCCGGGGCAAGACCCCAAAGCCGCGTTGCGAGACCTCGCGCTTGACCAAAGCGCATTGCATCCTCAACCCTTGCGTCATCCGTTCAGCAGGCCTTGCGGGCCAATAGGAGAGAGACATGTCCGATCCCCAGATGCGCCCCAGGAAACGCTGGCATATCGGCGTGTTCCTTGCGCCTGCTGTTCTTGTTTACACGGCGGTGATGATCTACCCGCTTTTCAACACGCTGCGGCTGTCGCTCTTTACCGAAGTGGATCAGCAGCGGGTCTATGTGGGCCTGCAGAATTTCCGCACCCTTTTTGGTGATGCGGTCTGGTCAGATCAGTTCTGGAATGCGCTGGGCAACAATTTCTGGTTCTTTATCATTCACATGCTGGTGCAAAACCCCATCGGCATCGCGCTGGCCGCCATCCTGAGCCATCCCAAACTGCGCTTTGCCGCCTTTTACCGGTCTGCCATTTTCATTCCCACGATCCTCAGCTTTGTGATTGTCGGGTTTGCCTGGAAGCTGATCCTCTCCCCGATCTGGGGCATCGCGCCGGGCATGCTGGATGCGGTGGGGCTGAAATCGCTCTACGCGCCCTGGCTGGGCAAACAGGAATATGCGCTGACCACGCTTAGCCTTGTGTCGGTCTGGCAGTTCGTCGGCATCCCGATGATGTTGATCTATGCGGCGCTCTTGTCGATACCCGATGAGATCCTGGAGGCTGCCGAGGTTGAAGGCATCACCGGCATCTCCGCCTTCTGGAAGATCAAGCTGCCGCTCATTCTGCCCTCTATAGGGATCATCTCGATCCTGACCTTCGTGGCAAATTTCAACGCTTTCGATCTGATCTATGCCGCGCAGGGCGCATTGGCCGGGCCGGATTTCAGTACCGATATTCTGGGCACCTTCATGTATCGCACCTTCTTTGGCTTCCAGCTGCAACTGGGCGATCCGCATATGGGCTCTGCCATCGCCTCCGCGATGTTCGCCATCATCCTCGTGGGTGTCTGCATATACCTTTTCGGTATCCAGTCACGCATGCGCCGTTACCAGTTCTGAGGAGCGTTTGACATGAACATTGCCCGCCAGAACCGCTTGAACACAGTCGCCGCACATGGCGCGCTGATCCTCTACACGCTGATCGCGCTTTTCCCGGTCTTCGTGATCGTCATCAACAGCTTCAAGACCCGCAAGGCGATTTTTCGCGAACCACTCGCCATGCCCGATGCGGACAGCTTTTCGCTGATCGGTTATGAGACGGTTCTGAAGCAGGGGGACTTTTTCCTGTATTTTCAGAACTCGATGATCGTCACGGTCGGCTCACTTTTCTTTATTCTTCTGTTCGGTGCCATGGCCGCGTTTGCGCTGGCTGAATACCGGTTCAAGGGCAACACGCTGATGGGCCTCTATCTGGCGCTGGGGATCATGATCCCGATCCGCATCGGCACCGTGGCCATCCTTGAGATGATGGTCGCGACTGG
>JBCCUH010000011.1:0-16690 GCA_039197405.1 Pseudomonadota bacterium | reverse complement strand
TGGCGGCGATCTTCGCGCAAATGCGCGGTGATCCCATCGGCGCCGGCCTGCTGCGCCAGAACGGCGGCGCGCACCGGGTCGGGCAAAGCGCCGCCGCGCGCGTTGCGCAATGTGGCGACGTGGTCGATGTTCACGCCCAAACGGACAAAGGACGTATTGCTCATGTGCTGGTTTCCTTGATCAGATCCGTCTCACCCCGCCGCCAGCCTAATCGCGCGGCAGGCGCAGCGCCACCTCAACTTTGTACCGATCACGGCAGCAGCCCCCCGGGGCGCCGTCAGACAGGATCGCCGCCTTTGGGTTTTTGCTTTTTGCCCTGCCCGGGCTTTTCAGGGATCTTTTCTTTCAGCCGGGCCAGACGTGCTTTCAGCACCCCCTTGTTGCGACGCTTCTGATAGGCGCGGATCACCGGTACTGACAGATAATAGCACACCAGCCCCGCAATGATCCCCGGCAGCACGCCGCCAATCATGTAAGGGAAAAAGACCTCGTTGTAGAATTCCGCCAGCCCCGTCCAGTCAGGCCGTGCATCGGTGAAAAGCGCTTTGAAATTGAACCACAGATCATGGCCGGCACCCACGAACATCTCGCCGATGGAATGCTCCATGTCTTCCTTGCGGCGCGTATCGCCCTTCAGCCAGTACCCCGTGTTGAGCGAAACATAGGCAATCGGCACATAGGTCAGCGGATTGCCGAAGAACGTCGACAGCAAAGCCGCCAGTACATTGCCGTTCATGATCCGCGCCAGCAGGAACGCCACCAGAAAATGCAAGGTGTAGAACGGCGTGAATGTGGTGAACACACCTGCGAAAATGCCGCGCGCGATCCGCTCAGGCGAATCGGGCAAGCGGCGCACGCGGTGCTTGACGTAGTGAAACGCGCGCGCCCAGCCGCCGCGCGGCCAGAGAAGCTCCCAGATCGTGCGCAGCCAGCCTCGCTTATCGCGGCGTTTGAAGACCAATGTTTGATCCTATCTCAGCGATACGCCGATGCGCATCTGATGGGTTTTGATGCCGTTCCACCTGCGCCACATCCTGTTCCGCCGACAAGGCGGAGATGACCGAATGCAGATGCGCGGCATCGCGCAGATCCACATTGATCATCAACCTGTAGAAATCCGGCTTGCGATCGACAAACTCAAGATCCGAGATATTGGCCCGCTGCTCGCCGATCAATGTGCAAATGCGCCCCAGTACACCCGCGTCATTGCCGATCGTCACGTCTAGCCGAGCGGTATGGATCGGCGGGTGCATGCCCGTCTGCCAATGCAGGTCCACCCAGCGCTGCGGTTTGTCCTCGAACTCGGCCAATGCGGCACAGTCTATGGCATGAACCACCACGCCCCTGCCGCGCGCCGCAATGCCCACGATCCGCTCACCGGGCAACGGCTGACAGCACAGCGCGCGCTCATGCTTCTGGCCGCGCGCCAGGCCGATCACCGCCCGCATGCCGTCAATCTCGTCATCCACCTTGGGCGCAAGATCAGGATAGACAGCATTCAGCACGCTTTGCGCGGTGATCTCGCTGCTGCCAAGGCGCGCCAGCAGCATGTTCTTGTCATCCAGCCGCAAGGTCTTGGCCGCCGCCGTCAGCGCCTTGTCGGTCGCGCGCTTGCCCACATGCTCGAAGGCCGCCCGCGCCAGTTCTCCCCCCAGCTTGATGAAACGGTCGCGATCCTGCTCGCGCAGCGCCCGGCGAATGGCCGTCTTGGCCTTGCCAGTCGTGGCAATATCCAGCCAGGTCGCCTGCGGCGTCTGACCTTCTGCCGTGACGATCTCCACCGATTGACCGTTCTTGAGCCGGGTCCAGAGCGGCACCCGCAACCCGTCCACCTTGGCACCAACGCAGGCCGAGCCGATCCGTGTGTGGATCGCATAGGCGAAATCCAATGGCGTCGCCCCGCGCGGCAGTTTCACAACCTCGCCCTTGGGGGTGAAGCAGAACACCTGGTCGGAATACATCTCCAGCTTGACCGCTTCGAGGAAATCCTCGTGATCATCTTCGCCGGAAAACTGCTCGGTCAGACCAGAGACCCATTTCACAGGGTCAACCGCAAAAGGGTTCTGCGTGCGCACACCGTCGCGATACGACCAATGCGCCGCAACGCCCGTCTCGGCCACATCATGCATGGCGCGGGTGCGGATCTGCACCTCGACCCGTTTGCCATCGCGCCCCGATACCGTGGTATGGATCGAACGATAGCCATTGGATTTCGGCTGGCTGATGTAATCCTTGAACCGTCCCGGCACCGCCCGCCAACGCTGATGGATCACGCCCAGCGCCCGGTAACAGTCTTCTTCCGAACCAGTGATGATGCGAAACCCGTAAATGTCCGACAGCCGGGAAAAGCCCTGATCCTTCTCCTGCATCTTGCGCCAGATCGAATAGGGTTTCTTGGCCCGGCCAAAAACTTCCGCATGAATGCCCTTCCCGGACAGCTCGTGACGCATATCGCCAGTGATCCGCGGGATCACATCGCCCGCTTCTTTCTGCAGCGTGATGAACCGGCGCATGATCGACGCGCGCCCATCGGGGTTCAGCACTTTGAAGGCGAGGTCTTCCAGCTCCTCGCGCATCCATTGCATCCCCATGCGCCCTGCCAGCGGCGCATAGATATCCATGGTTTCGCGCGCCTTCTGCGCCTGCTTGTCCACCCGCATGGCCTTGATCGTGCGCATGTTGTGCAAACGGTCGGCAATCTTGACAAGGATCACCCGCAGGTCCTTGGACATCGCCATGAACAGCTTGCGGAAGTTTTCCGCCTGCTTGGTCTCGGTCGAGCTTAGCTGCAGGTTGGTCAGCTTAGTCACGCCATCCACCAGCATCGCGATCTCTTCCCCGAAAATTTCAGAGACGTCGCTGTAGGTGGATTTGGTGTCTTCAATCGTGTCGTGCAGAAGCGCGGTGATCAGCGTGGCATCATCCAGCCGCTGCTCGGCCAGAATGCCCGCGACAGCCACCGGGTGCGTGAAATAAGGCTCGCCAGAGTGGCGAAACTGCCCCTCATGCATGCGCGCACCATAGGCAAACGCCTCACGGATCAGCGCATCATTGGTTTTGGGATTATAAGCGCGAACAACGTCCAGCAGCGTATCGGGAGCAATCAGCGGATCACCATCACGCATGCCGGTCTCCGCTGGCGGGCTGGGGCCGAGGCCTTAGCCCTGACCCTGCGCCTCCATCAATGCTCGCAGCAGCTTTTCCTCGGACATGTCGTCATCCGCAGGCTTGTCCGCTTCCGCACCCATCAACAGCGCCATGGCGTCCTCTTCAGGCTCGTCCACCTCGATCTGGGTCTGGTGCGATTCGATAAAGCGTTCGCGCAGCTCTTCAGCCGATTGCGTCTCGTCAGCAATCTCGCGCAGCGACACCACAGGGTTCTTGTCGTTGTCGCGGTCCACGGTAATTCCGGCACCAGCAGATATCTCGCGGGCGCGGTGCGCCGCAAGCATCACCAGCTCAAACCGGTTGGGAACCTTATCAACGCAATCTTCAACGGTAACGCGGGCCATGGGATCTCCACTCAGAACGCAATTCAGGTCAGAAGTCCGGTATGTATGACGCAGACACAGGATTGACAACCCGATAATCACTGGCCTGCGGCCACTTTACGCGGCCTTCACAGGCTTATGATATCAGCTGTTTGCTCCGGCGCCAAATCGCTCAGCATCTGCGCCGTTGTTCGCTTTAATACAGGATGGCGCCAGTTCGGGGCAATATCACTCAGCGGAACCAGCACGAAACCTCGGTCCTGAATACGCGGATGCGGCAGGATCAACTCGTCAGGCGCCGCTTTCGCCTGCAAATCCGGGTCCAGCGCCTGCCACTTGCGATAGCCTGCCTCATCAGGCAGCACCGCCCCCCCGATCGCCAGAAGATCCAGATCCAGCGTCCGCGCGCCCCACCGCTGGGTACGCGCGCGCCCGAACTCTGCCTCAATGGCGTGCAAGCGGTGCAATATCCCCCGCGCCGACCACGCCGATTGCACCGCGACAGCGGCGTTCACATAGTCCGGTCCGGCCCCCGCAGGAAAGCAAGGGGTGCGGAAAAATCGGCTGACAGCGCGAATCGCAAATCCTGTGGCCGCAAGCGCCGCAACAGCGTCCGCAAGCGTCTGAGCCGGGAAATTATGCTCCGTCGGCACATTTGCGCCGAGCGCAATAAGCTGGAATGTCTCACTTTCCATAATATTTGCGTTTTTCAGCATATCTCGCACCTTGCCCGATTGCCGGTGGAGGCATACCCTACACGAGGTACGGGACGCACCATTTTTTATCACTCACTCACGGACCACCGGCGTCCCGGTCCCTCTGAAAGGACATTCTATGTTTTATAAAGACGAACGGCTTGCGCTGTTCATCGACGGATCGAATCTATACGCAGCGGCCAAATCGCTCGGATTTGATATCGACTACAAGCTATTGCGCACGGAATTCATGCGTCGCGGCAAGCTGCTCCGCGCGTTTTATTATACCGCGCTTCTGGAGAATGACGAATACTCACCCATTCGCCCGCTCGTGGATTGGCTGCATTACAACGGCTTCACCATGGTGACCAAACAGGCCAAGGAATACACCGACAGCCAGGGCCGCCGCAAAGTCAAAGGCAACATGGATATCGAACTGACCGTCGATGCCATGGAACTGGCGCCGCGCGTCGATCACATCGTCATTTTCTCCGGCGATGGCGATTTCCGTCCGCTCGTCGAAAGCCTCCAGCGTCAGGGCGTGCGCGTCTCTGTGGTTTCCACCATCCGCAGCCAGCCGCCGATGATCGCTGATGAATTGCGCCGTCAGGCCGACAATTTCATCGAACTTGACGAACTCAAGGAAGTCATCGGGCGCCCGCCGCGCGATCCCATGCCGGATCGTGAAGGCTCATACGCCGTCGCGAAGTAACACGCGCCTGTTTAGTACATGGTAATACCGGAGCCTGCGCGCTCCGGTTTTTCTTTTGGGCCGCACTGGACCGCTTGCTGCCAAGGCGCTACCTGTTGGCCGCAACGGAGTGACCTGAATGCCCGACACAGCCAAATCCCCCCTGACCCTCTATCTGGCCGCACCCCGCGGCTTTTGCGCAGGCGTGGACCGTGCGATCAAGATCGTGGAAATGGCGCTGGAGAAATGGGGCGCCCCCGTCTACGTGCGCCACGAGATCGTGCATAACAAATATGTGGTCGACGGGCTGAAGGACAAAGGCGCCATCTTCGTCGAAGAGCTTGACGAATGCCCCGATGATCGCCCCGTTATCTTTTCCGCGCATGGCGTTCCCAAAGCCGTGCCATCCCGCGCCGAAGAACGTCGGATGCTCTACGTGGATGCCACCTGCCCTCTGGTCAGCAAAGTGCATATCGAGGCCGAACGCCACCACGACCGCGGCCTGCAGATCGTCATGATCGGCCACGCCGGCCACCCCGAGACGGTTGGCACCATGGGGCAGCTGCCGCATGGCGAAGTGCTGCTCGTCGAGGAACCGGCAGATGTGGCCCAGCTCACCGTCCGTGATCCGGCAAAACTCGCCTATGTGACGCAAACCACCCTGTCCATCGACGACACCGCCGCTGTGGTGGACGCGCTGCAAGCCCGCTTCCCCGATATCCAGGGCCCACATAAGGAAGACATCTGCTACGCCACGACCAACCGGCAGGAAGCGGTCAAGGCCATGGCCGCAAAAACCTCCGCCATGCTGGTGGTCGGGGCGCCCAACAGCTCCAACTCGCGCCGCCTGGTCGAGGTCGGCGCACGCGCAGGCTGCAGCTACGCGCAACTGGTGCAACGCGCCGCGGATATCGACTGGCGCGCGCTGGGCGATCTGGGCAGCATCGGCATCACCGCCGGGGCTTCGGCGCCAGATGTGCTCATTCAGGAAGTGATCGACGCATTCCGAGCACGCTATGACGTCTCGGTCGAGGTCGTGGAAACCGCCGTCGAAAGCGTCGAGTTCAAAGTCCCGCGCGTGCTGCGTCAGGCCTCATGAACATACGCCCCGAACTCTCCGCAGATATCGCGACGCTGCGCGATCTGACCGCCCGCGCCTTCGCCCCGACGACCTTCAGCGACGATACCGAAGCCGCCGCGCTCGACATGCTGCGCGATACGGGCGATCTGGTCCTGTCGCTGGTGGCGACCGACGACAGCGGCATCATCGGCCATGTCGCCCTGTCTCCCATGCAATCGCCCAAAGGCTGGGTCGGCCTCGGCCCCATCTCCGTCGAACCGGCCCGCCAAAAGCAGGGGATCGGCCGTAAACTCATCACCGCAGGCCTCACGGCAATCAAAGCCCAAGGCCACGCTGGCGTCATTCTTCTGGGCAACCCTGCCGTCTACGCAGGCTCGGGTTTCATCTCGGACGGCACCCTCACCTATCAGGATCTGCCCGCCCAATACATCCAATACGTCGCTTTCCGCGATCCGCCTCCGCCCGGCGAAATCATTTTCTCCGCTGGCCTCGAACTGACCTCGGAAAACACATGACCAAATCCCCCGGACGCGCCATCTGGCCAGACACAATGACCAGGCAACCGATCCCGCTGGCTCTGGCCCCGGCCATTGCCGCAGGCGATTTCGTCTTCGTCACCGGCATGACCGGCAGCACCCCGGACGGCAGCATGCCCGGCGATCCCGAAACCCAGTACCGCGCCGCCTTCGCCAAGATCGACACCATCCTTCGTGCCGATGGGCTGGACCTGTCGCACATCGTCGAAATGACCAGCTATCACATCGACATCCAAAGCACCTTCGATGCATTCGCCGCCGTCCAGGCCGAGCTGATGCAGGCCGCCCGCCCCGCCTGGACCGCCATCGGCATCGCCCAGCTGCGCCGCCCCGGCGCACTGGTGGAAATCAAAGTCACCGCCTATCGTGGCAGCAACGCACCTGACCGAAAGGCACTGCCATGACGCTGCATTTCCTGCTCACCGCTTTCGTCGTCGTGCTCGCCCCCGGCACGGGCGTCATCTACACGCTGGCCATGGGCCTCGGTCAGGGCCGCAGCGCCGCCATCGCCGCCGCCACAGGCTGCACCATCGGAATCGTGCCGCATCTTCTGGCCGCCACCCTCGGCCTCGCGGCAATCCTGCACACCTCCGCGCTGCTCTTCACAGCCGTCAAATTCGCAGGTGTCGCCTACCTTCTCTACCTCGCCTGGCAGATGCTCCGCGCCGATGGCCTTCTCAGCGTTGAGCCAACGCAAAGCGCCGCCAGCCACTGGCGCATCGCCCGCCGCGGCGCGCTGATCAACATCCTGAACCCCAAGCTTTCGATCTTCTTTCTCGCGCTGCTGCCCCCCTTCCTTTCTGGCACCCCCGCGACGGCCACCGCCGAAATGATCGGCCTCGGCCTTGTCTTCATGGCCATGACCTTCGCCGTCTTCAC
This sequence comes from Pseudomonadota bacterium, assembly GCA_039197405.1. Lineage (GTDB taxonomy): Bacteria > Pseudomonadota > Alphaproteobacteria > Rhodobacterales > Rhodobacteraceae > Planktotalea. The sequence continues at coordinate 9,317 of JBCCUH010000011.1, read as the reverse complement.
CCTCTACGGCTGTTTCGCCGCCGCCACCCGCAGCTACCTGCTACGCTCGCAAACCGTGATGCGCTGGCTCAACCGGTCCTTCGCCGCAGTTTTCGCTGCCCTCGCAGGCCGCCTGGCGTTGGAGCGCGCCTGATGGCTGCCCCGTACATCTTCCTCTTGCTGCAAATACCTCGGGGGAGCGCGCAGCGCGGGGGCAGCGCCCCCTCCCAACGTGAGGATCTGCCATGACCGGGATACCCCGCGCCGCCCTCCTGCTCGGCCTGACTGGCGCTCTGCCCTTCGCCTGGGGCGCGCTCACCACAGCCCTGCCTGATCTGCAGCTCTGGGCTGCGCAGACCATCGGCCCGCGTTTTGTCGGCCCCTATGTGCAGCTCTTTTACGGCGCGGTGATCCTCAGTTTCATGTCTGGCGTTCTCTGGGGGTTTGCGACCAAGGCAGACGGCGCCCAGGCCACTACAGGCTACGCGCTGGCGGTACTGCCCGCGCTCTGGGCGTTTTTCATGACCGGCGGCGGGCCGACAAGCGCGGGCATCTATCTCATCGCAGGCTTTCTCGGCCTCTTGGCGCTCGATTTCATGTTCTGGCGCTGGAAATTGGCACCGGCATGGTGGATGCAACTGCGCATAGTTTTGACCGCATTGGTGGTCCTGTGCCTCGCGATGGGAGTGGCCTTGGGATGAGCGACAAAGAAACCCTCAAAGTCTATGATGCGCAGGCTAGCAAATATGCCGAGCTGACAGATAGCAACACGAAAAACCCCGATCTGATTGCTTTCATTGGCGCGCTGAAACCCGGTGCGCATATCCTCGATCTGGGCTGCGGTCCGGGCCATATGGCCGCTGCCATGGCTCGCGTCGGCTTTCAGGTCAGCGCAACGGATGCCTCTGCGGAGATGGTCAAACTTGCGAACGCCCAACCCGGCGTAACAGCGTGGCAAGAGGCCTTTGAAGAGATGCACACAGGTGCCAGCTACGATGGCGTCTTCGCGAATTTCAGCCTGCTGCATGCCAAGCGCGAGAGCGTCGCCCAGCACGTTAACGATTTGGTAACCATGCTCACGCCCGGCGGTGTCTTCCACATAGCGCTCAAAACCGGAGCGGGTGAGATGCGCGACACGATAGGCCGTCGCTACAGCTATTTCAGCGAGGATGAGCTGGAGACGATACTGACGGGCGCTGGCCTCAAAATCATCTACCGCAACCACGGCAAGGATCTTGGCCTTGATGGCGTCATGGCAAACTGGGTGTCCCTGCAGGGACGCAAACCGGGGGACGCAGATGCCTGATCTTTACGCCTACACAGACGGCGCCTGCTCCGGCAATCCCGGCCCGGGCGGCTGGGGCGCGCTGCTGATCGCGCGCGACGGCGACACGGTGCTGAAAGAGCGCGAGCTGAACGGCGGCGCGCCGCTGACGACCAACAACCAGATGGAACTGATGGCCGCGATCGCTGCGCTTGAAGCATTAGAGCGCCCCTCCACCCTGACCGTCGTGACCGACAGCACCTACGTCAAGAACGGGGTCACTGGCTGGATTTTCGGCTGGAAGAAAAACGGCTGGAAAACCGCTGCCAAAAAGCCGGTGAAGAATGCCGAGCTGTGGCAACGGCTTGATGCGGCCGCCGCGCGCCACGATGTGACATGGGAATGGGTCAAGGGCCACGCGGGCCACCCCGAGAACGAGCGCGCGGACGAACTGGCCCGCGCGGGCATGGCACCCTTCAAGAAAAGCGCATGAGCCTGATCGCGCTGATCGATTATGCCTCGGTTCTGATCTTTGCGCTGACCGGCGCGCTGGTGGCCAGCCGCGCCCAGCTTGATCTGGTGGGCTTTGCCTTTATCGCCGCGCTTACCGGCATCGGCGGCGGCACATTGCGCGATGTGCTGCTGGACCGAAACCCGGTCTTCTGGATCGCCGAGCCGCTCTATCTTGCCGTCACCAGCCTGGCCGCCGTGCTGGTGTTCTTCACCGCCCATCTTCTGGAAAGCCGTTACCGGGTGATCATCTGGCTGGATGCCATCGCCCTTGGCATCGCGGTTTCCGCAGGGGTTGGCGTGGCGCTGCATCTTGGCCAGCCCGTACCGATCGTGATCCTTATGGGCATGGTGACCGGCTGCATGGGCGGGCTGATGCGCGATGTGGTGGTGGGCGAGGTGCCGCTGGTGCTGAAACAGGGCGAGCTTTATGCCAGTGCCGCATTTGCCGGTGCGGTCGCAGCCATCATTGCCGCCCGCCTCGGCCAGCCTGTTCCCGTCGTGCTGTGCACGACGACAGCTGTCACATTGATCCTGCGCGCCGGATCAATCGCGCTGGGATGGAAACTGCCCATCTACAAACATGGGCCGCCGAAGACGTGACCTTACGTGCTGCAGCACGTAAGGCTACCTGCGCCAGTGGGTGGGCACGATCACCAACGCGCCGATGGAGGCGATAATCGCATTGACCCCAGGCGAGCCAAAGCTCACGCGGAACATGATCGACACGAAGTAAAACAGAAACGCGCCGCCCACGCAGATGATGATCGAGGGCAGATAGCCGTTTTGCGTAAACCCTGACTTTTCAGAGATATAGCCAACGATTCCGGCAATCACGACCGTTCCCATAAGCGGCAGAAACATCAGCCTTCTCCCAGTTGCGTCCCCGCGGGGACAGCCATGCCGCGCAGGAACACATCAGCGGGCTGCGCGCCCTTGCCCGCACGTTGCGCGCGGGTGATCTGAACAGAGCCGGTTCCGCAGGCAATGGTCAAGCCATCATCCAGCGCAACGCCCGCGGCGCCCTCGCCGGTTGCCAGCCGGCTGCCCAGCAGTTTCACCCGCTCGCCGCCCAGCATCGTCCAGGCACCAGGAAAAGGCGACAGCCCCCTGATCTGCCGGTCCACTACCTCTGCGCGTTCCGACCAGTCCACCCGCGCCTCTGCCTTGTCGATCTTGCTGGCGTAGCTCACGCCTGCCTCTGGCTGCGGGTCGGCACGCAGGTCCGGCAGCTGCGCCAGCGCTGTGACGATCAAGCCTGCGCCCAGAGTGCTCAGGCGATCATGCAGCGCGCCCGTGGTTTCCTCCGCGCCGATGTGCAAAGCCTCGCGCAGCAGCACCGGGCCGGTGTCGAGACCGGCTTCCATCTGCATGATGCACACCCCGGTTTCCGCATCGCCTGCCATGATCGCGCGGTGAATGGGCGCGGCCCCGCGCCAGCGCGGCAAAAGCGAAGCGTGGATGTTCAGGCAACCGCGCTCCGGCGCATCCAGCACGGCTTGCGGCAGGATCAATCCATAGGCCACGACAACGGCGACATCAGCCTGCAAGGCGGCGAACTCTGCCTGCGCGTCCTGTCCCCGCAGGGACGCCGGGTGGCGCACATCTAACCCCACCTCCAGAGCGCGCGCATGCACGGGCGTCGGGCGTTCCTTCTTGCCGCGCCCTGCGGGGCGGGGCGGCTGACAGTAGACGGCTGCAATCTCGTGCCCGGCTGCAACCAGAGCATCCAGAACCGGCACAGAAAACTCCGGTGTGCCCATGAAGATCACCCTCATGATTTGCGCGCCTTCTTGATAAGCATGTCGCGCTTCACGCGGCTGAGCCGGTCGAAATACATCTTGCCGTTCAGATGGTCGATCTGATGCTGCACCGAGGTGGCCCACAGCCCGACGAAATCGCGCCGGTCGATGATCCCGTTGTGATCCATAAAGCGCACGGTGACGGCGCGCGGTCTTTCGATCCTGGCAGAGACACCCGGTAGATTTGGGCTGGCCTCTTCATGCGGGCGCAGCTGGGTTGAGCTGTGCAGGATTTCGGGGTTCGCCATACGCACGGGTTTGCCGCGTTCCTCGGAGGCATCGACGACCGCAAGGCGCAGCATCACACCGATCTGCGGGGCCGCCAGACCGACGCCGGGCATCGCTTCCATCGTGTCGATCATATCCTGCCAGTGCGCGTGTATCTGATCCGTGATCGCCTCGACCGGGGCGGCGGCGGTGCGCAGGCGCTTGTCCGGCCATGGAATGCAGGGGCGCACGGTCATGTCATCATTCCTTCATACCTGGCATGCAGAGCTGCACGGTCCTCCGGGTTCAGGTGATCAAAAATCACCCGGCCATTCAGATGATCCATTTCATGCTGCGCGCAGATAGCGGCAAAGCCGCCAAGCTCGACCACTTTCGGTGCACCGGAGATATCGGTGTAGCTCAGCCGTATTTCAGCCGCGCGCACCACCTCGGCAGAGACGCCAGGGATCGACAGGCACGCCTCTTCATTCGCAGATGATCCGCCCAGCGCGACGATTTCGGGATTGATGCAGGCAAGCGGGCTCATCTCGCCCTCTTTCCAGGTAGCATCCATCACGAAAATCCGTTGCATCACTCCCACCTGCGGCGCTGCCAGCCCGCGACCGGGGGCGGCATACATCGTCTCGAACATATCGCCGATCAGCACTTCTGCAGCCGCCACATCGTCAACAGGCGCGCAGATCTCGCTGAGGCGCGGATCGGGCCAGAGCACGATGGGCCGCACGCTCATGCGCGCGCCATCTCGCGTTTCAGCTTTTGCATCTTGCGGGTGATCATCTGGCGTTTGAGCGGTTTGAGATAATCGATGAAGAGCTTGCCATCGAGATGGTCAATCTCGTGCTGCACGCAGGTGGCCCAAAGGCCGTCCATGTCGCGTTCCTGCAGATTGCCGTCCAGGTCCAGCCAGCGCACGCGCACCTCTGCCGGGCGGGTGACTTCCGCGTAGATATCCGGGATCGACAGGCATCCCTCGTCATAGACGTTCAATTCGTCAGAAGCGGCGATGATCTCGGGGTTGACCATGATCAGCGGTTGCGGCGGTGCATCCTCCTGCTTTTCACAATCCAGTGCGATGATGCGGTCCAGCACCCCCACCTGCGGCGCCGCCAGCCCGATGCCAGGCGCGGCATACATGGTTTCCAGCATGTCCTCAGCCAATAGGCGCAGCTCGTCGGTGACGTCGGCCACAGGTGCGCAGGTCTTTTTCAGACGCGGATCGGGGTGGATGAGAATGGTCCGTTTCATGGCCCATCATGTAGGCCAACACGTCTTGTGCTGCAACGTGTTCCGCAACTGCCATTGCACCTCTTGCAGATTTACGGCAACTCGGTAGCGTGCATTTGAAAGCCTATGGAGACCCCAATGAATTTTGACGAAGTGATCGACCGACGCGGCACCCATTCAGTGAAATGGGACAGCATGGAGGCGCTTTATGGCGTACCTGCCGAGGACGGCATTTCGATGTGGGTTGCCGATATGGATTTTCGCCCGCCCGAATGTGTGCAGAACGCGCTGACGCGGATGCAGGATATCGGTGTTTTTGGCTATTACGGCGAGGATGCCTCCTATCGCGAGGCGATTTGCTGGTGGATGAGGACCCGCCACGGCTGGGAAGTGGATCCGGGTCATATCTTTTCCACCCACGGGTTGGTGAATGGCACCGCCATGTGTGTGGATGCCTTTACCAATCCCGGTGATGGGATTGTGCTCTTCACGCCGGTCTACCATGCCTTTGCCAAGGTGATCAGCGCGGCAGGACGGCAGGTGATCGAATGCGAGATGGTCAATGAGGCGGGTCGTTACGAGCTGGATTTCGACGCCTATGATGCGCAGATGACCGGCAATGAGACGATGCTGGTCTTTTGCTCGCCGCATAACCCGTCGGGCCGGGTCTGGAGCAAGGCGGAGTTGCAGGCGGTCGCCGCATTCGCCAAGCGTCATGACCTGATCCTGGTCTCGGACGAGATTCACCATGATCTGGTCTATCCCGGCGCGCAGCATATCCCCATGGCCAACATTCCCGGTATCGAAGAGCGGCTGGTGATGATGACTGCGGTGACCAAGACCTTCAACATAGCAGGTTCGCATATCGGCAATGTGATCATCGCCGATCCGGATCTACGGCGCCGCTTTGGCGAGCGGATGATGGCGCTGGGGCTGAGCCCCAACTCATTCGGGCTGTTCATGGCCGAGGCGGCCTACAGCCCCGATGGCGCCGCCTGGGTGGATGATCTTGTCCGCTATCTGGATGGCAACCGCAAAGTCTTTGATGCGGGTGTGAATGCCATTCCGGGCCTGAAGTCCATGGCCATGCAATCGACCTATCTGGCCTGGGTGGATTTTGCAGGCACCGGCATGAGCCGCGAGGACTTCACCGCGCGCGTTCAGGGCACGGCCCGCATCGCCGCCAACCATGGCCCGACCTTCGGCACCGGCGGCGAGAGCTTTTTGCGGTTCAACTTCGCAACCCCGCGCGCGCGGGTCGTGGACGCGGTGGAACGTCTGCAGGCCGCGTTTGGCGATCTGCAGTAAGCGCAGCGTTTTCGCAGATCGTTTGCCTTGCGTGAGTTGAGCACGATTTCCGCAGCTTGATCGGCGAATGTGCCCATGAGGTTTGATTGCTCATGCCACATAAGTCGAGCAGGCCGCTTTCCGCGCTACCCGGGCTGGAAACCTGTTGGATGCCTGCAGGCACCTGTTTGTTCAGCTCCGAATGCTATTTGAGCGCGGGTATACTTGTCACCATATGATGAAGCTAGCTGCCCCCCCTGTTCTTCTGTGCCAGCTGCGCTAAAAGAACGCGGTGATCATTCCCGATCTTCCACCCACTGCCACGCCCTATCGCGGCGAGGTGGACCTACTGCGCCCGCATGTTGTTTGAAGGACCGCTTTCATGTTTTCACGCGACCACATCGAATATGAGGCACTGGATCTGCCGGACCGCTTTGACTTTGGCGACGCTGAGATCGCCGCCGAAGCGCGTGCGTTCCACGACCGTATGAAGCGCCGCCATACAGTGCGGGACTTTTCAAAGCGCCCGATCGCGCGCGCCGTGATCGGGGACTGTGTGCGCACCGCCGGTACCGCGCCATCTGGGGCAAATCATCAGCCCTGGCATTTCGTGGCAGTGTCAGACCCCGCTTTGAAACGCGCGATCCGTGAGGGAGCGGAGGAAGAAGAGCGCAAGTTCTACGAAGGCGGCGCGGGGGATGAATGGCTGAAGGCGCTGGAACCAATCGGCACCAACGAGGACAAACCGCATCTGGAAATCGCCCCCTGGCTGATCGTGATCTTCGCCCAGCGCTGGGGGTATTTCGACGATGGCACGCGGTTCAAGAATTACTACGTGCCGGAAAGCACCGGGATCGCCACCGGGTTCCTGCTGGCTGCGCTGCATCACGCAGGCCTCGTGTCGCTGACACATACGCCCAATCCGATGAAGTTTCTAAACCCGCTACTGGGCCGCCCGGACCATGAAAAACCCACCATGATCGTCGCCGTGGGTCACCCCGGCGCAGAGGCCAAAGTGCCCAAGGTCGCGAAGATGAAAAAGCCGCTCAGTGAGATTTTGACGGTAGCGGAGTAGCTATGCGGCGCGTGATCGCTGGCATGCTCGGCGCGGCTCTGATTGGCGTTTGGGCTTTGTTGCCGCGCGATCAACCATCTGCCGTGTCTGTTCGCCCGTTGGACATAACGCGCCCTGCCGTCATCTTTTTGGGTGGTTCTGAAGGCGGATATCTGAACGCAAACCCGCTTTACCGAAAGCTGCGGTCGCAACACACGGGGATCGCGGAACTTGCCTATTTCAGCTTCGAAGGTGGGCCGCAGCACCTGCGCGAGGTAGAAATTAACGCCATCGCTGATCAGATCGCGTCTTTCGAAAGCAACCCTGAGTGTCTGGCGATTGTCGGCGTGTCCAAAGGCGCGGAGCTGGCGTTGCTGCTGGCCTCCCACTTTGACCTCAGCGTCGCAACAGTGGCTGTTGTTCCTTCCAATGTGGTCTGGCAATCCCCTCAGGTCTCACTGCTTCCAAGATCATCCTGGGCACTTGAGGGTCAAGCGGTGCCCTTCTTGCGCTACGACATGGTATCCATCCGCGCCATTCGCGCCGCGCTGGACTATAACAATGCGCTTGCTTTGCATGAGGCGGCTATCGCCGCATCAGCCGATGGATCGGCTGAGATACCTGTTGAAGACATTTCGCAGCAGGTGTTGTTGCAGGCAGCGACCCGCGATCAGATCTGGCCATCTGTGGCAATGTCCAGACAAGTCGTGCGCCGCGCTAATGCGAATGGGCGTGCAGGTGTTTTCACTCTGAAGGTCTACGATCACGACCATTATCTGCTGTCAAATCGCAACGCGGTGGACGACTTGGCCGCGTTTCTGCGTCGTCAGCTTTCCGACTGCAAAGTCGGCGACTGAACACTCACAGCTTCGCTCAGGCGCGCCGCGCGTCAATCAATCGGCTCTTCCAGCACCTTGCCGCTCACAGGACGCAGCACATGCGGCATGCCAGGGTCATACAACGCACTGTCCTTGAAGTCGCGGATGTTGCCCAGCACCGGCCCCACCAGCGTAAGCGCCGTGCGCGTGATCTTTTCCGCGCGCACCTTCTTGTAGATATCGCTGAGCGTGCCGCGAATGAACATCTCATCAGGCCAGCCGACGCGATAGGCCACCACGACGGGGCAATCCTCGCCATAATGCGGGCTGAGCACACGCACGATTTCGCGCATGTTCCTGACGCCCAGGTGGATCGCCAGAGTGGCGCCTGTGGCCGCGAAATTCTCCAGCGTTTCTTTGGGCGGCATCGAGGTGGATTTCATCGACACACGCGTCAGAACGATGGACTGCGCCACTTCAGGCACTGTGAGCTCCTGGCCCAAAGCCGCCGCTGCCGCCGCATAGGCGGGCACGCCGGGGATGATCTGATAGTCGATCCCATCGGCGCGCAGCCGCCGGATTTGTTCGGCAATCGCCCCGTAAAGCGAGGGATCACCGGAATGCACCCGCGCCACATCCTCGCCCCGCTTATGTGCGGCAACAATCTCTGCATGGGTGTCATCCAGCGTCATCGACGCCGTGTCCATGACCTTCGCGCCATCGGGCGCACAGGCCACCACCTCCGGCGGCACCAGCGAACCTGCGTAAAGGCAGACAGGGCAGGATCCGATCAGGCGCTGCGCTTTCAGGGTCAAAAGCTCCGGATCGCCCGGCCCGGCCCCAATAAAGTAGACGGTCATCTTTCAATGTTCCTCAAATACTCAATTCACGACGCTTTGCTCGACAGATCACCGTCGATCTTCCGGGCGTACCCGCGCGGCGTATACATGCGCGGCCCTTCCCCCAGCTCAGCCAGTTTGGAATTGCTGGATCCCACCAGCACAACGGTAAGCATATCCACCTCATCCACCTGCAAATCCTGCAGTTTGCGGTAGCGGATGTGCTCTTCGGGGCGGCCCAGAGAGCTGGCCAGCATCACCGGTGTCTCTGCAGGCCGATGCTGCAGCAGGATATCGCGCGCTTCGGCCAGC
>JBCCUH010000010.1:0-17067 GCA_039197405.1 Pseudomonadota bacterium | reverse complement strand
GTCAATGTGTAAAGCTGGCCATCATAGGTGAGTCGCGCCGCTGTGGGCGACGCGGCGTCACTGAGCGTACAGATGGGGCTGGGCGAGACGTCCCAGGCAAGCGAGGGAAGCGGCAAGACCATCAGGAGGGCGAGCAAAACTCTCATGGGGTTTCATCTAGGGTATTGGTGAAAAAGGAAAAGCCCTGCATTCACCGCGCGCCGAAATCCTTCAAGGATTTTGCACCGCTTTCTTGCAAAGAAAGCGGCACCGGCGCCTCAGTCAACCAACGAATTGGGGCGCGGTTGCAGAAGATCACCAGTTGCCCGGAGTTTTCCGCCACCTGATACCCACGCCTGTGCACTTCCTCCATAAAGCGCCCCATACCGGCGAAGCGTTCGATATCGCGCGCTTTTCGCCGAATGACATTGCCCGCTGTTGCGGCTTTGGAGCTGAACAGATCGCGCAGAAACACATCCGGCGACAGAGGGGAGCCTTGATCATACTTGCTCCCCCTCTACATGGCTTTGACTAAATCTTGCCTAACCCCGCCGCTTTTTCCTCGGTTTCACGCCGCCCCTTTGACCCGGACGACCTGCGGTAGAGCGGCCTGACATTTTCGTGGCCTCCGACACCGCCTCCTCGATCACCGATTGCCGCGCCATGGGATCATCGGCAACCGCTAGGTCCACCGCTTCCAGCCGTTTCACCTCATCCCGAAGGCGCGCGGCCTCTTCGAACTCCAGGTTCTCCGCCGCTTTGCGCATATCTGTCCGTAGACCATCCAGAACCGCCTGCAGGTTCGCACCTGCCATGGGCGTATCAACCGTCGCCGTGACGCGGTTCATATCCACATCGCCCTTGTAAAGCCCGGCCAGAACATCCTCGACGTTCTTTTTCACAGTCTCCGGGGTGATGCCGTGTTCCTCGTTATAGGCGATCTGCTTGGCGCGGCGGCGGTCGGTTTCCGCCAAAGCCCGCTCCATCGAACCGGTGATGCGGTCCGCATACATGATCACCTTGCCGTCCGCATTCCGCGCCGCGCGACCGATGGTCTGGATCAGCGAGGTTTCCGAGCGCAGAAAGCCCTCCTTGTCCGCATCCAGAATAGCCACCAACCCGCATTCGGGAATATCGAGACCTTCGCGCAAGAGGTTGATCCCGACCAGCACGTCAAAGGCCCCAAGGCGCAGGTCGCGCAGGATCTCGATCCGCTCGATCGTGTCGATGTCCGAATGCATGTAGCGTACCTTGATGCCCTGCTCATGCAGGTAATCGGTCAGGTCCTCGGCCATGCGTTTGGTCAGCGTCGTTACCAGCGTGCGGAACCCATCTGCTGCGACACGGCGCACCTCATCCAGCAAGTCATCAACCTGCATCTCGACCGGTCTGATCTCCACCATCGGATCCAAGAGACCGGTGGGCCGGATCACCTGCTCGGTGAAAACACCGCCGGTTTGCTCGATCTCCCATTTCGCAGGGGTCGCACTGACAAAGACCGACTGGGGCCGCATCGCGTCCCATTCTTCAAACTTCAGCGGGCGGTTGTCCATGCAGGAAGGCAGGCGAAACCCGTGTTCCGCCAGCGTGAACTTACGCCGGTAGTCGCCCTTGTACATCGCACCGATCTGCGGAACTGAGACATGGCTTTCGTCAGCAAAGACAATCGCATTGTCGGGGATGAACTCGAATAGGGTCGGGGGCGGCTCACCGGGGGCGCGGCCCGTCAGATACCGGCTGTAATTCTCGATCCCATTGCAGACCCCTGTGGCCTCCAGCATCTCCAGATCGAAATTCGTGCGCTGCTCCAGCCGTTGTGCCTCCAGCAGCTTGCCATCCTGCACCAGTTGGTCCAGCCGGATGCGCAGCTCTTTCTTGATGCCCTGAATGGCCTGGGTCATCGTCGGCTTTGGCGTGACATAGTGCGAGTTGGCATAGACGCGGATGCGCTCCATCGCGCCGGTTTTTTCGCCAGTGAGCGGATCGAATTCGTTGATGCTTTCCAGCTCTTCGCCAAAGAACGACAGCTTCCAGGCACGATCCTCAAGGTGCGCCGGGAAAATCTCCAGACTGTCGCCGCGTACCCGGAAGCTTCCGCGCTGGAACGCCTGATCGTTGCGCTTGTATTGCTGGGCGACCAGATCGGCCATGACCGCGCGCTGATCATACTCCTTGCCAACCTCCAGATCCTGCGTCATTGCGCCATAAGTCTCGACCGAGCCGATACCATAGATGCAGGAGACCGACGCGACGATGATCACATCATCGCGTTCCAGCAGCGCGCGTGTCGCCGAGTGGCGCATCCGGTCGATCTGTTCGTTTATCTGGGATTCTTTCTCGATATAGGTGTCCGAGCGGGCCACATAGGCCTCGGGCTGATAATAGTCGTAATAGCTGACGAAATACTCGACCGCATTGTCCGGAAAGAACCCTTTGAACTCACCATATAGCTGCGCTGCCAGCGTCTTGTTGGGGGCCAGAATGATCGCGGGGCGCTGGGTCTCTTCAATGACCTTGGCCATGGTGAAGGTCTTGCCGGTGCCCGTGGCCCCCAAAAGCACCTGATCTCGCTCGCCCTCCCGGACCCCATCGCTCAGTTCGACAATCGCTGTAGGCTGGTCCCCGGCCGGATCAAAATCCGTCTGCATGCGAAACGCGATGCCGCCTTCCAGCTTCAACCGGTCCCTGACAGCCTCTTTCGGTGCGTTCAGCAGAACATCGGACCCATCGTTGTGCACGTAAGACATGGCAGCACCTCATTTTGACGTGTTCTAAATTTGTTCCCTATCCGAAAAATGGCAAGAGGGAAATCCCGCTTTGCCATGCATGGCTCGCGCGGGGGGGAGGGCAGGCACGTTGCTGGCAAGCACAGTTTTTGTCTGCAAGCGCTTAAAGCTGATATCGACACGATTGGCATCCGCTTCAGGCTCATTCCGCGCCCAGTCACCTTCTAAGCGCTGCCGGATGGCACCATAAATGCGGAAATTGCATCGATTTGCCCGCTTGCCCGCACCGGCGAAATCACCGATAAGGCTGTCAAACATTTGCCCTGGAGGAGCGTCATGCGCGCACGGATCTATCAGCCTTCAAAAACAGCTATGTCCTCAGGGACAGCCAAAACCACATATTGGGTTCTGGAACATGCTCCGGCCTCTGCGCGCCATGTGGATCCCCTGATGGGCTGGACATCCAGCTCCGACACGCAAAGCCAGGTGCGTTTGAAATTCTCCTCGCGTCAGGAAGCGGTGGATTACGCCGAAGCCCATGGCATTGATGCGGTTGTGCGCGAGCCGAACAAGCGCAAGGCCAACATCCGCCCCGGCGGATATGGCGAGAATTTCGCAACCGGTCGCAGAAGCGTGTGGACACACTGACGCGCCCGCTCGGCTTTCCACTTGATCCCGCGCCCCGCTTTGCGCGATAGACACCACCAGCGGTCCCTTAGCTCAACTGGATAGAGCAGCTGACTTCTAATCAGCAGGTTGAGGGTTCGAGTCCTTCAGGGATCGCCACTTTTTTCAAGATTGACAGATGCTTATAGCACGGCGGTACATCGGCCGATTTTGACGCGCGGGTTCTGGAAACGACGCGTAGGTCGCGGCGTCAATTCTTCCTATTCGGCGCGTGCGGCGATAGTCCAGCAATGCGGGCAACTTCGGACGACTTTTTCAACGAATTCAGCTGCTGGATCGGCAAGGCCGCGCGTATCAACCCGCGCGGCCCATGTTGTGGTGACAGTGATCGCGACAGCCTATTGGCCCGCGCCGATCTCCTGTGCGATCGCATCTTCGGTCCCGCCGCACGTGGGATGACCAAAGCCGGATGCGCTTACGCCATCGGCAATATCATACACAATACCGTCGTCACCGTTTGCACTGACACCGCCTGGAATTGTTGCCAGACCCAAAGCGGCACGGGTGCGCCATGCGATGTTGTGATCTGCACATGAGGTATCGCCGCTGACGCCAATGGCACCAAGCAGCACGCCATTGGTGTCATAGAGCGCCAGTCCACCGCCGAAAACATTCACGCCACCGGGTTGTTGTCCGACAAGGGGATCATTTTCTGTTCCATAGGCCTCTGCATCGCCGTAAGCGATCTGAGGGTTTACGGGGTTGGAAAACTGCAAACCGAACAGGCTGCCACCGGGCTGAGTTGCAGAATACAGGTTAGCGGTCGAGAGCGCGAGATCAGGCAGGCTGAACGCGTTGGCCGTATTGGCTTTTTGTGCAGAGATCACCCGGCTGCCCGGCCATTGATCGCCACGATTGTCGCCTGTCATGGCCACCGCACAGGTGGTGCCGTCACGATCTACGACACTGGCCCACATGTTCAGGTCAAGACCGCCATTGGCCGTGTCAGACGTGGTGGCAGTGCTGGCCTTCAAAGCCTCGGTCAAGGAGGCATGATCCGGCAGGGCGTCACATCCTGATGCAGCAGCCTGTGTCGCCATCAAGCCAATGCCAAAGGCAGCGGCGATCGTTTTTAGATTGGTACGTGTCATTCTCAATTCCTTTTCTTTCGGTGATGAGAAGGGTCTAGACCTTTCCGAATTCGGTGATAATTATGGAAAAATGATAATTACCTTTACGAATTTGCAATAATGAGCTGGCGCGGAGTCGATGAGGCCGTCGCGGTCGCTGAAGCAGGCAGTTTCACCGCTGCCGCCGAAAGGCTGAACACGACAGTTGCCAGTGTCAGTCGACGCATTTCAGAACTTGAAGACAGGCTGGGTGTAAAGCTCTTCACCAGAACCACCCGGCATGTTTCCCTCAACCCCGACGGAGAGACATATCTCGCGCATTGCCGGGACGCTTTGAGAATGCTGAACGCAGCAGAGGACGAGCTGACCGATCTGCAAGCAGGCTTGACCGGGCAAATTCGCATGACAGCAGCGGTCGAATTTGGCGAACGTGTGATTGCGCCCGCAATTTCAACTTTCCAGTTGCTTCACCCGGAAGTGTCTATCGACCTCGATCTATCCAACGACAGGTTTGACCTGATTGGCGGGAAATACGATTTGGCGGTGCGCCTGGGCGAGTTCCCGGATTCGTCGCTCATCGCGCGCAAGATCGGCAAGCGCCGCTTGCTGACCTGCGCCTCCCCCGATTACCTGAAGCGTTGCGGCAGCCCCGATGACCCGGCTGACCTGCGAAGTCACAATTGCCTGCGCGGCTCGGCCCGTCAGTGGCGGTTCCGGCACGGCAACACTGCAAAACACCAGCAGATTAGTGGCAAATCACGCTGCAACAGCGGCGTTGCGATCACCGGTATGGTCTTGAGGGGCCTAGGTATCGCGCAGCTGCCCGATTACTATGTCGAACAATACCTAATAGAGGGAAAGCTGGTGCCGATCTTGGCATCGTTTGAACCGGAACCGGAAGGGATTTGGATCGTGCGCCCTGACAACCGCTTTGTTCCAAGACGGGTGAGAGAACTTATCAAGGTGCTGACGCAGGAAATGCAGACGTCTTAGTGGCACAAGAAGACACGGCCTCATTCAACCGCATGATCAGGCCAAATCAGCTCAGCACATGATCCGTCGCTGTGAGCGTCGCGGGGGGTGTGCGATCCAACGCTTCTGAGACAGAAATCTCAATCGTTCGGCACATCGCGTCCAGCGGCAGACCGTTCTGCACATTGCGGAAAGGGTGCTCCAGCTCATTGGTGACCGCCTGAAGGCCAAAAAACACATAGGCCACCACAGCCGCAAATACCGGGGCGAACCAGCCTGTCGCTTCGATCAACGCAAAAGGTAGAAGCCAGCAATAAAGATACGTCGTCCTGCGCACCAACAGGGAATAGACAAACGGCAGAGGCGTCGCAAAAATGCGTTCACAGCCAGCCTGCGCCAATGCCAGGGAAGACAGCGTTTGCGAGACTGTCATCTGGCCAAACCCGCTGATTGCGTCTTCTTTGATCAGCTTGCCAATCTTATCAGCCATTGATCGCAAGGCGGCATCTGCCGGATTCTTGTGTGCAATCATTGCAAGTGCTTTTTCTTCACCAACCCAGCTAGCAATATCCGTCTTCACATCCACGCCCCGCAAAAAGCCCCGATGCAAATGCGCAAATGCCACGGCGCAGGATAGAATTTGTTCCCGGTCCTCACCCTTGCCAACAAAAACACACATATGCCGCCCCAAATTGCGCACATCGGCAATCATTGCGCCCCAGAGTTTTCGCGCCTCCCACCACCGATCATATGCCGCGTTGTTGCGAAACCCGAGGAACAGCGAAAGCGCGACGCCAAAGATGCCCATTGCGGAGATCGAGATATGCGGCAAGGTGACAACATACTGATCCAGCAACAAAACAGCGACCGCCAAAAGAGCGATACCGATGATCCTGCCGATGATCTTCGGCACCACAGACCCTTGCATCACAAAGAACAGTTTCAAAGTAGACGGCGCTTCGCGAACAATCATTTTGATCTTCCTTGTTGGAAATCGGCTGTGGCTTCAGTCTGGTTTGAGGCTTTCACAGGTGAGGCGTTTCATACGATATGACGAAGCTTACGCGTCAGTGGAAGTCTTTGATTATTACAATTTCGTAATAGTGATTTTCCAATGCTGCGGATTGTCCTGTTTTGAACATAAGTGCAATCAACGCTGATAATCCCATATCCCTGACTGAATGGTCCCCAAATGACTGAGATAATCAAATCCAAAGCAGCCGTTGCCTGGGCTGTGAATGAACCACTATCCATCGAAGAAATCGACGTAATGCCGCCTCAGGCTGGCGAGGTGCGCGTGCGTATCGTTGCATCGGGCGTTTGTCATACCGACGCTTTCACACTCTCGGGCGACGACCCGGAAGGCCTGTTTCCGGTTGTTCTGGGCCACGAAGGTGGCGGCATTGTCGAATCCATTGGCGAGGGTGTGACAAGCGTTGCTGTTGGGGATCACGTCATTCCGCTCTACACGCCTGAATGCGGCGAATGTAAATTCTGCAAATCCGGCAAAACCAACCTCTGCCAGAAAATCCGTGAAACGCAGGGCAAGGGTCTGATGCCAGATGGCACCAGCCGGTTCTACAAGGACGGCAAGCCGATCCTGCACTACATGGGCTGCTCAACCTTCTCTGAATACACCGTGTTGCCGGAAATCTCTCTGGCCAAAGTGAACCCGCAGGCACCTTTGGAAGAGGTTTGCCTTCTGGGCTGCGGCGTCACCACCGGCATGGGCGCGGTCATGAACACCGCCAAAGTCGAGCAAGGCGCAACTGTCGCGATCTTTGGCATGGGCGGCATCGGGCTGTCGGCAGTCATCGGCGCAGCGATGGCCAAAGCCAGCCGGATCATTGTGATCGATATCAACGAAAGTAAGTTCGATCTGGCGCGCAAACTTGGCGCCACTGACTTCATCAACCCCAAGGATCATGACAAGCCGATCCAGGACGTGATTGTCGAGATGACAGACGGCGGCGTTGATTATTCATTCGAGTGTATCGGCAACGTCAATGTCATGCGCTCGGCGCTGGAATGCTGCCACAAGGGCTGGGGCGAATCCGTGGTCATCGGTGTTGCCGGGGCCGGTCAGGAAATCTCCACCCGTCCGTTCCAGTTGGTGACAGGCCGTGTCTGGCGTGGCTCAGCCTTTGGCGGCGTCAAGGGCCGGTCGGAACTGCCCGATTACGTCGAGCGATATATGCAGGGCGAATTCAAGCTGAACGATTTCATTACGCATACGATGGGTCTGGATGACATCAACGACGCATTTGATCTGATGCACGAAGGCAAGAGTATTCGAAGCGTCATTCACTTCGACAAGTAAACACGCAGATCGGCCGCGCCTGTTCCGGCGCGGCTTCAACATTTGAATTGCATGCGCTGGCACCGATTGGCCGCGACGCGGGCAGCGTCTGCAGCAATTGTCACCCGGATCAAGTGATCTCGGTGGGCCGTGAATGTCGCGATGCATTCACGGCCGCGGCGTCTAAGTCAAATGCGCGTGCTTGCTAAGCCAGTGCGCCATTCTCTGGTGCGCCTTGCATGTAATGGCGTGCGCGAAACAGCCAGTTTATCTTCCCAAACCGAGGGACGTCCACGAAATGCGGGCTGACATATTCCCAAACGATGTCGCCATCAGGTGTCGTTTCAAACACGCAGCCTTTTGCGCCCTCACACACAAGCGTATTGCCCGAAGGCAGTCTCTGACACCCGCCGATATGGGGTGAAAAGAAGCTTTGCGGATTATCCCTGGCGTGAAATCTCCACACGATCTGGTTGGTGCGCGGATCGATTTCCCAAACCTGGGAATGATGCAGATCAGAGGCATAGGCGCCATTGGCGAACACAAGGATATTGCCGCTGTCCAGCATCTGCGCATCATGCTGACCGCCCATGTCGTCATTCTGATAGTGCCAATCCACCCTGCCTGTTTCCCGGTCGACGATGAATATCAGGTTCAGAACTTTGCAGCTGACTAGATATGTCCCATTTGGCAAAGGCTGGATCGTGTTGGTGTGCCCGTGCGACCAGCGATTGGCATTTGGATGCAGGGGAAACTTGTCATAGCCCAGCTGCGACAGGTTCCACTCCCACACAAGTCTGCCGGCCTCATCGACTTCGCGGATGGCTTCACCGAATACCCCACCTTCGGCTTCGGACCCGGCAACGCCGCCGACGACACGGGCCTGCTCATCATCGCTCAGCGCGGTGTAGGCCAGATAGGCCGCGCCGCCACCCTCAAGACGTCGCGCATCATGGTGCTGGTAAGGATCGTAATGCTCCCAAAGCAGCTTTCCTTCCCAATCATACTGGCGCATGAGACCGCTGCCTGTCAGGGCGACACCCTTGCGGATATCCGAACGCTCATTGACGAAAAGGGTCCCGTCCGGCAGCAGGTAACACCAGAAAGTAAAGCCGCGCCCCACGGTCCATTCATGGGCGATGGCACCGTCATAGTCGATCAGAAACACTTTGTTGCCCCCAACCGGAGCAAACAAGACATAGCCCGGCGTGCAGTGATCTGCAGCCTTGTAGGTAACCCCGGTGTTGAGTGTCAGCATCTTGTCCATCGCTGTCGCAGTTCAGCATCTGCTCAAGATGACGCTGCCTGCGTCCGCGCTGTCAACACTTGCCCGAAGGCATGATTGTCGTTGGCCGCGATGCTTGCTAGCCTTCGCAGGTCTACGTTTTTGAACTTGGGTTGCGTCTCATGAAAGCCAATCAGCCTGCCGGGCCAACTCAAGCGCCGTCCTGCGACATTGATTTTTATTCAGATGACAACGTGCTCAATCCCGTGCCAGCCTATCATGAAATGCTGGCGCGGGGCCCGGTGGTCTGGCTGGAGAAAAACCAGATGCACGCGATCTGCGGGTTTTCGGCGGTGACACAGTCATTGCGAAACCATACCTGTTTCCAGTCTGGCAAGGGCGTGTCCATCAATGAGGACGTCAATGCGATGCTCATCGGAAGCACGCTCCATTCAGATCCGCCGCACCATGACGCGACCCGTGCGATCACCTTTCGCCCCCTGACACCCAAGGCGCTGGAATCCGTTGGCGAACGGATTGAACAGCAAGCCAGCTCAATTGCCGATCAGGTTGTGGCCCGGGGCTCGTTTGATGCAGCCCAAGATCTTGCGCCTTTCCTTCCGCTCACCATCGTGCGCGATCTGGTGGGTCTGGGGGAACACGGCAAAAGCAACATGCTCACCTGGGCAGGCGCCACGTTCGAGTTGATGGGAAACCCCGGCACACGGCGCGGCGCAGCCGTCGAGAACCTCAAGAATCTCCGGCGTTTTCTGGAAGACCCGGACACGCTGCAGGCGCTTAGCCCCGATGGCTGGGCCAATCGTGCCACCCGGCTTGGTATCGAGCGCGGCATGAAACCAGAGCGAGCCGTTGAATTGATGCGCGACTACATTGCGCCAAGCCTCGATACGACGATTTCCGCGATCGGCTATGCCATGATGCTCTTTGCGAAATTTCCGGATCAGTGGCAAAAACTGCGGGCAGACCGGTCGCTGGTGCGCAATGCCATCGAAGAAGTTGTCCGGCTCAACACACCCATCAAAGCGTTCTCTCGCTATGTGGCCGAAGATGTCGAGGTGGAGGGCACCCTGCTGCCAAAAGACACGCGAGTCCTGATGGTGTTCGGCGCGGCCAATCGCGATCCAGCGCGCTTTGCCGACCCTGACGGATTCGATATTGAACGCAATCTGCGCGGGCACGTAGGGTTTGGGCACGGTGTTCACACCTGTCTCGGGATGCATCTTGCGCGGCTTGAAATGGATTGCCTGTTTAACGCCCTTGCCGACAGGATCGACCGGATCGAGCTGACCGGGCCGGTTGTGCCGGCGATCAACAGCAGCATTCACGCGCTCTCAAGCGTGCCGGTTCGGGTCGTACCGTAACAACACAAGGACGCAGCGATGACGATGAAATCCTATGCGGTAACCGGGGTCAGCAACGGTATTGGCCGTGACCTGGCGCGATTGCTCAAACAGGCGGGGCACGTCGTGATCGGGTTGGATATCGCAGCCCCCGTTGACCCGCTGGACCATTTCATCGAACTCGATCTGAGCGATCCTGGCTCCATTAAGGACGCGGTGGCAAAGCTGCCAGATGGCATTGACGGGCTGTGCAACAGCGCCGGATTGCCGCCTCGCGAAGGGCTGGAGCCACAGATCCTGTCGGTGAATTTTCTTGGAACCCGCAGCTTCACCAACCTCTTGCAGCCAAAACTGAATGAAGGCGCCTCCGTGGTAAGTCTCGCCTCGCGCGCAGGTCATGGCTGGAAAGACGGTATCGATCAGGTCAAACGTCTTGCGCAATTGGACCTGCAGGCTGACATCGGCCAGTTTGCCCGCGACGAAAAACTGTCGCCCGTGCGGGCATATGATCTGTCCAAAGAGGCTGTCATACTTTGGACGATGGCGTGTTGCGAAGACGTCCTCAATCGCGGCCAACGGATAAACTCGATCAGCCCCGGCGCGGTCAACACGGGTATCCTGCAGGACTTTCAAACCGCATTCGGTGACCGCATGACCCGCAACGTGGCGCGCGCCGGGCGGGCCGGATCGCCGGAGGAGGTTGCCCATCTGGCGAAATTCCTGCTCTCACCCGCCAGCAGCTGGATCAAAGGAACCGATATCTCGATTGATGGCGGAATGTCGGCGTTCAACACCTCCGATGCGCTGGGCTTGTCAGGCATTCGCTAACAGGTTTTCAGGCAGCCAAGCGCGTTTGCCGAAGGTGCGCTGATCCATATGATCAACCTGGAGGTCTGGGTGAAATCAGCCTGACCGCAACAGGCGCGCCGAGGATCACGACGAAAATCCGCAAAACGTGATGCGCCACGACAAACGCCACATCCGCGCCCACAATCAGCGCCAGCACGGTCAATTCCGCCTGCCCGCCGGGAGCAAAGGCCAAAAGCGCCTCCATCCCGGGAGCGAGATCCGCAAGCATGACCGCCTCGACAACCACGACCGTCAGCACGATCAGGATCACGCAAAAGCCAAACCCTGCTACCAGGTCCCGGCGCACTTCCTGCACCGTGATGCCTGCGTATTTTGTGCCGATCGTAATGCCGATGAAGAATTGCGCGGCCCAGTTGGCCTCTGCCGGGGGACGGAAATGCAGAAAACCGCCAAGCGTGATTGCGGCGGTCAGGATCAAAGGCCCAAGGATCGCGGCGCCGAAAAGCCCAATCCGTCTGGCGCCACGCCAGCCGATCAGGGCGCAGCAGACCATCAACAGCAACTCGTGCACAGGTACCGTTTGCAACGGCACACCAGGCGGATTGCTGAGATCGGCCTCCCAAATGCCGCTTAGCAGAAATGGCAGGGCGACAACGATGATCAATACGCGCGTGGCATGGATCAGCGACAATGTCCGCACATTGCCGCCCGCCTCTTCGCCAAAGACCAGCATGTCCTGCAAGCCGCCGGGCATCGCCGCGTAATAGGCGGTGGCAAAATCGTAACCCCAGACCTTCTGGAAATAGGGCACGCCGATCAGACCGATCAGCGCCACCGTTAAAGGAATCAGGCACAGCGTCGGCCACATGTCGGGGAATGTCGCCAGCACCGCAGGCGTCAGTGTCGCGCCAACTGCAACCCCGAGGATAGTGCGCATCCCGTCGCTCAGCGGTTTGAACCCTGCCAGAGGAATGCCCGCCAGCGCCGCGACAAGACAGGCTGCGATCGGACCCAGCAGCCAGGGCAGGGGAATGCCGAGCGCATGAAAGATGCCGGTTCCGGCAAACGCAATCAGGAAGGTCAGCGCGATCCGGGTCACGTCGCCAAAGCCTTCAGCCTCTGACGCAGCGAAGTCTGCAGATGCGCTTCTGCAGCTGCACCCGCGCCCTCGAT
Organism: Pseudomonadota bacterium; assembly: GCA_039197405.1. Classification (GTDB taxonomy): domain Bacteria; phylum Pseudomonadota; class Alphaproteobacteria; order Rhodobacterales; family Rhodobacteraceae; genus Planktotalea. The sequence goes on along the minus strand of JBCCUH010000010.1, from coordinate 4,765 downwards.
ATCGCCCTCTCTGAGAGCGTCGATGATCATTTGGTGCTGCCGCACAACCGTGTCGATACGTGCCTCATCGGTGAGTGTCGTGGGGCCGAGAAGCAGCAGCGCATTGTTCAGGGCACGCGCGGCGTGCAGCAGAAAACGGTTGCGGCAGGCAAGATAGAGACCCCTGTGAAAATCCTGATTGATGGCCGCCGCTCGCGCGGGATCGCTCGTTTCCGAGGCGATCTGATGATTGAGGTCATCAAGGGCGTCAAACTCCGCCTCCGCCCCATGTTTGGCAGCCATCTCGGCGGCGGTGCGCTCCAGAACGACCCGCATCTCGTAAAGCTCCACGACCTCGGCATGACCAAGCTTTCGGACCACGGCACCGATGCGCGCCCGGTGCTCGACGATCCGGTCCGCTTCCAACCGGCGCAAGGCCTCGCGCACCGGGGTGCGCGACAGGGTCAGACGCTCGCCCACATCTTCCTCGCGCAGGCGGTCTCCGGGCAGGTATACCCCATCGCGGATCGCGGCAATCAACGCGTCATATGCAATCTCGCCGCTGGATTTCTCGCTCACTGCGCGCGCTTTCCCTGTCATCTGCCGCTATCTGTATCCCTTGGGATACAAAGCGTCCAGCCCAAAGCCCCCCGCATGTCAACGCCGCAGTTTATCGAAGGCCAAAGCTCCGCCAGGATCGCAGCCGCGTTGCTGAACGCAGATGAGGCTCATATCTCGATGGCGACCAGCACCTCCGGTGCAATCACCTCTGCGCCGGGCACCGCGTCGCGCATCACTTGCGGGTCCTGCTGGAGAAAGTCGAATGTGTTGTAATGGCAGGGAATTATCGTCTTGAAGTTGAAGAACCGCCGCGCTGCATAGGCCGCGCGGGCCATATCCATGGTGAAATGCCCGCCCGCACACAGAATGCCGACATCGGGATGGTGCAGGTCCTCGAACAGCTCCATATCCATCATCACATCGGTGTCGCCCGAGAAATAGATCGTGTGGCCTTCGCCCGCGATCATGAAACCGCTTTCCGTGCCCGCATACATCGGACCGTCATCGCTGTTGAACGTGCTGGAATGGGCCGCCGTCACCATCGTCACTGCAACTTCGCCCAGCCGGACCGTGCCACCCTTGTTGAAGCCTACGGTCTTAATGCCCAGCTTTTCCTCCATAAACCCCATATGATCATAGATGCCCACCGCCGGAATGCCGAGATCCTTGGCCACCTGAAACCCATCGGCGCAGTGATCGAAATGCCCGTGGCTGATCAGCACATGGGTCGCGCCTTTGATCGCGTCTTCCCGGCGCTCTTCGGGAAACACCGGGCAGCCGGTCAGCCAGGGATCGATCAGCAGGACCTGATCCTCAATCTCGATGCGAAACCCGGAATGGCCGAGGGGAATGATTTTCATGGCATGTCTCCTGATCAAATCTGCATGGCGCGGCAGGCCGCTTGACGGTATCGTCGGCGCAAAGCACCAGCAGAGCAAGGATTTCTGCGCACTGCAGCGAAAGGACACCGGATGAACCGAACTGTCAGACTGACACTGGCCCCGATTGTGGGGCTGATTGCAGGCATCGCGCTGGTCGCGGTTGTGCAGGCCATCAGCCATTTGATCTTCGAAGCGCCGCAAGGGGTTGATCTGTCCACGCCCGAAGCTGTCTCTGCATTCATGGCAACCGTGCCGCTGGGCGCCAAACTCGGCGTTGTGCTGTCCTGGGCTGCGGGCATGTTCGGCGGCGGGTGGGTGGCGCGTCGCATCGCGCCGGGGCAGCGCTGGGTTTACAGTTCGGTGATTGCCCTGCTGCTGTTGCTGACCTGCATGAATTTCGTCACGATCCCGCATCCGGTCTGGATGATCGTCGCGCCCTTCGTCATCGCCTATGCCGCCTGGTGGGTTCTGGACGCCAGGGCGCGCACAACCGCGCCTGCGCCCTTGCAGGGCGACGCGCCGGGCGCTAAACGCTAGCCCCAAGGCAACCACCCCAAGCAATCAGAGGGTTTCCCATGTCGATTGATACCGCCACAGCGGCGCGTGTGGCCAAGCTCGCGCGCATCAAGGTCGAAGACGATCAACTGCCCGCACTGGCGCAGGAATTCACCAATATTCTGGGCTTCATCGAGCAACTCAATGAGGTGGATGTTGATGGCGTCGAGCCGATGACCTCGGTGACACCCCAACGGCTCTATCGCCGGACGGATGGCGTGACCGATGGCGATCAGCAGAAGGCGGTCCTGAAAAACGCGCCCGATGCGCGTGAAGGGTTTTTCGCAGTTCCGAAGGTGGTTGACTGATGAGCGATCTGAACAAACTGGGCCTGGCAGAGGCGCGCGATGCGCTGCGCGCGGGCGAGACCACATCGAAAGAGCTGACCGAAGCCTGTCTTGCGGAAATCGAGGGCGCAGGTGCGCTCAACGCTTTCGTGCACAACACGCCCGAAATCGCGATGGAGCAGGCAGCCGCCGCCGATGCGCGCATGGGCGCCGATGCGCCTGCAATGAACGGCCTGCCGATCGGCATCAAGGATCTTTTCTGCACCAAGGGCGTGCCCTCACAGGCGGCCTCGGCCATCCTGGAAGGCTTCAAGCCCGAATACGAAAGCACCATCACCCAGAAGCTGTTCGGCGATGGCGCGGTGATGCTGGGCAAGCTCAACATGGATGAATTCGCCATGGGCTCGTCCAATGAGACCTCGACCTACGGCGATGTGATCAACCCCTGGAAGGTCGATGATCGTGATCTGACGCCCGGCGGCTCGTCTGGCGGCTCTGCCTCAGCTGTGGCCGCCGACCTTTGCCTTGCAGCCACCGGCACCGACACCGGCGGCTCGATCCGTCAGCCTGCCGCCTTTACCGGGATCACCGGGATCAAGCCGACCTACGGGCGCTGCTCGCGTTGGGGCGTTGTGGCTTTTGCCAGCTCGCTCGATCAGGCGGGCCCCATGACAAAATCCGTGCGCGATGCAGCGATCATGCTGCAATCCATGTGCGGCTTTGACGCCAAGGACAGCACCTCTGCCGATCTGCCCGTGCCGAATTTCGAGGCGATGCTCACTGGCGACATCAAGGGCAAGACCATCGGTATCCCCAAAGAATACCGCATGGACGGCATGCCGCAGGAGATCGAGGATCTCTGGACCCGTGGCCGCGAGATGATGCAGGACGCGGGCGCGCAGCTCAAAGATATCTCGCTGCCGCATACGAAATACGCGCTGCCTGCCTATTACGTGATCGCCCCTGCGGAAGCCTCTTCCAACCTGGCGCGTTATGACGGGGTGCGCTATGGCCACCGCGCCAAGTTGGACGCTGGCGATGGCATCACCGAGATGTACGAGAAAACCCGCGCGCAAGGCTTCGGCCCCGAGGTGCAGCGCCGCGTGATGATCGGCACCTACGTGCTGTCGGCAGGGTTCTATGACGCCTATTACAACCGCGCCCGCCGCGTGCGCGCGTTGATCAAACAAGACTTCGAGAACGTCTTTGCAGAGGGCGTCGATGCGATCCTGACGCCCGCAACGCCGACGTCCGCCTTTGGTCTGGGCGAGATGAAAGACGCCGATCCCGTGCAGATGTATATCAACGACGTCTTCACCGTGACCGTGAACCTGGCTGGATTGCCCGGTATCTCGGTGCCAGCCGGGCTTGATGGCAAGGGCTTGCCACTTGGCCTGCAGCTTATCGGACGCCCCTGGGAAGAGGGCGATTTGCTGAACGCCGCCTACGCGCTGGAGCAGGCGGCAGGATTTGTGGCAAAACCCGCCAAATGGTGGTAAACCCGCGCCAAGAGCAAAAACGAGGCATTTCGAGATGATGCGGCTTTTACTGCCTGCGCTGGCGCTGACGGCGCTGGCCGCCTGTGATCCTGCCATCCCCGACAGCGGGGCAGGCGTCGGCTTTGACAACTACAATGACTACCAGCGCCAACAGACCGCGCGCGATGCTGCGTTGCAAGGCAATGCCTTGCCGCCGCCGCAGGCTGTCAGCACCGAACCGTTGTCTGCAACAACCAGCGCGCCGCTGGCACCGACAACCACAGCCGCCGCATCTGTCGCACCAGCCACCTCGGCCACCGCAGCGGCAGAGGCAGTGCTGAACGGCACCGACACCCAGCCGGGCGTTGTTCAGGCCAGCCCCAGCAATCCCGCACCGGTGCTGCGCGCAGGCGGCATCAGCGCAGAGAATGATTTCGGCGCGGTCTCCGGCCAGCGCTCGATAGAGGCGGACGCGGCGCTGCAGGCACAGAACCGCTCACAATATCAGGTCATTCAGCCAACCGCCCTGCCAACGCGCACCGGCGCTGCCGGGCCGAATATCGTGCAATATGCGCTGCAATCGAACAATCCACGCGGCCAGCGCGTCTATCAACGCTCCGGTTTCAACGCGCAGCGCAAGTTTCAGCGCAACTGCGCGCAATATGCCTCTCCCGATCAGGCGCAGCAGGCGTTTCTCGCTGCCGGCGGCCCGCAGCGTGACAAACAGGGGCTGGACCCGGATGGCGACGGCTATGCCTGCGCCTGGGATCCTGCGCCCTTCCGCAGTGCGGTGAATGGCTGACGATCCCGGACAACCGATCAGACATTGCCCGTCGCCCAACCATGGGCCGCGCAAAGGCGGCGCCACGTCACCTGATCTGATAGTGCTGCATTATACCGCCCTCACCAGCGCGGATGAGGCAATCGGCATGCTGTGCAATCCGGAACGCGAGGTATCTGCGCATTACGTGATCGCGCGCGATGGGCAGATCACCCGGCTTGTCGAGGAAACGCAGCGGGCCTG
>JBCCUH010000009.1:0-17771 GCA_039197405.1 Pseudomonadota bacterium | reverse complement strand
TAGAGATTGGCCGATTTCGCGTTCGCAGTATGCAGCTTGGGGCTGCGCGGTGCCGACATTGCCCCGGCGCCTGCCACTGCGGCAGCGCCCGCAAGCACCGATCCGCGCAACACGTTGCGGCGGCTTGTCTTCATAAGGCCGGGATTGATGAACTTGGTCATGGCTTACTCCTTTGGAGTTGAAGTGGCGCGTGGCCCCCTTGGCCCTAGCGCCGATAAATATCTGTTAGAAGTTGCTGAGCTGCTCTTCGAAGCGGCCCTTTGCCTTCTTCGGCAGGCGCCCTGCCAGAAAATCTTCGGGCGCTTCGACGTCGCCCACTGCAATCGTCATCACCATGCCCATGGCAAAGTGCGGCTTGCAGATCACGCCGTAGACACCTTCGACATCCAGTGTGACTTCGATCTCTTCATTGATCTTGCCTTTGAACGCTTCGGCACCTTCGGGCAGCATGCCCTTGGCAATCTCAGCATTGTGACCCTTGCTGCCTGCGACAAACTTGATTGTGTCGCCCGGCTGGGCCTGTACGAAGGCTGGCTCGAACACCATGCGCGCGCCATCAGAGCCCTTGTTGAGCATCTGTACTTCGTAGGTTTCTGCAAAGGCAGCGCTGGCCGTCAGGGCGGCCAGCGCGAGGCCTGTTGCGAGAGTGCGGATCATCGTCTGTTCCTTTCAGATCGCTGTATCGGTTGATCCGGATATTAGGGATTCGCGGGCGACAAACTTTGTTTCAGCGCAAACTCGGAATCGAAAATGCTGCAACCGCAGAAAAAGTGGGCCTATGGCGCGGCGCGCTGATGTGTGCAAGGTAGACGGCATGAACGATGACATCCCTGCCAAAACCCTGCCCCGGCTGGACGAAAGCCTGCTTTCGCATCTGCCGCCGTTTTCGAGACTGGACCGGCGACAGATACGTGCGATTCTCGATCAGGCCACGTCGCGCCGCTATGCGGCCGGGGTCGCCATTTTCGACGAGGGCGCACCGGCAGAGCGGTTCTATATGCTGCTGGACGGCTATGTGCGCGTGGTGCGCATCACCTCGGCGGGAGAACAGGTGACGTCGCTGCATATACCGGCAGGCCAGCTTCTGGGTATTGCCCGGGCGTTGGGGCGCGACACGTATCCGGCGACGGCGGTAACGGCGACAGAATCGATTGCGCTGAGCTGGTCGATGCAGCTCTGGAGCAGTTTCACCGCGCAATATGACGGCTTTGCCACCGAAAGCTACAAGACCATCGGCGACCGCTTGGGCGAGATGAACACACGCATCGTGGAACTGGCCACACAGCAGGTGGAACAGCGGGTGGCCAATGCGCTTTTGCGGCTGATCAACCAGACCGGGCGCAAGGTGTCCAAGGGCATTGAGATCGATTTTCCGATTACCCGTCAGGATCTGTCAGAGCTGACCGCAACCACGCTGCACACGGTCAGCCGATTGCTCAGCGCCTGGGAAAAACGCGGGCTGGTCATCAGCAAACGCAAACGCATCATTGTGAGCGACCCTCATGCGCTGGTGCTGCTGAGCGAGGGCCAGCACTAACGGGGCCTGTATCCGGGGATTTTCTGCACTTGCGCGCACAGCGGCCCCCTGGAGCTTCAGGATAGGGCCGGAGAAACGGACGGGGCGCAGATCACGCCAGACCGGCGGCGCGCATCAGCTCATCTACAAACAGCGCCTCATCAAGATGGTATTCGGCGCAGGCATCCACGACGGTGTGAAACGGGCTGACGAGGCAGCCCACGCAAAGCATTTTGTGGCGCACAAAGACCGGAATGGTCTGCGGCCAATGGGTCATCAATTCAGCAAGTGGTAAATCGGGATCGTCCAGTCGGGGCGAGGCCATGGTGTCCTCCTTTCATGGTCCCAGATTAGACGGGCTAACTGGCGAAACTTTGTGCTGGCACAAACTTTGCGCAGCCACCCGATTCTAAAAAGAGGCATCCCGAGTCCAAGGAGGCCGCATCATGGCTGAATTTCTAACGAAGTCACGGGCGCGTAACATTTTCTACGGAGGCTCGATCTTTTTCGTCGTGGTCTTTGTGGCGATGACCGTCCAATCCCACCGATATGTGGTGAATGTCTCGACCGCAGGCATGCCGCTGAGCGAAGAGGTCGTTCACGGCAAGCATGTGTGGGAGAAAAATTCCTGCATCAACTGTCACAGTCTGCATGGGGAAGGCGCGTATTTTGCCCCTGAATTGGGCAACGTGATGACGCGCTGGGGTGTTCTGGATGCTCCAGAGGATGCGTTCGAAACCCTCAAGGCGTGGATCGAGGCACAGCCCAGCGGCATCGAAGGGCGCCGCCAGATGCCCGCCTATGACATGACGGACGAAGACATTCGCGGCCTGGCAGAGTTTCTGCGCTGGGCAGATCAAACCGACACGCAGGGCTGGCCGCCCAATGATGCCGGCTAAGCAGACCCAGCGCGCGCTGAAAACCGGGAAACGGGTTTCGGACAGACGCGCGGAAAAAGGAATGAAACAATGAAATATCAATCTCAGAAAGTGGCGTACTGGTACTTTTTGGCCGCTATGGCGCTGTTCGGCATTCAGGTGCTGGGCGGTTTGCTGGCTGGCTGGATCTATGTCTCGCCGAATTTCCTGTCGGAATTGTTGCCGTTCAACGTGATCCGTATGATCCACACCAACGCCTTGATCGTCTGGCTGCTGCTGGGCTTTTTCGGAGCGGCTTATTTTCTGATCCCAGAGGAAAGCGAGCGCGAAATCTATTCGACCAAGCTGGCCTATATTCAGCTGATCCTGCTCTTGGTCGGCACGCTGGGCGCGGTCGGGTCTTACCTGGTCGGCATTCACGGCGGACGTGAGTTTCTGGAGCAGCCCCTTTGGGTCAAGCTCGGCATTCTCGTGGCGGCGCTGATCTTCCTCTTCAACGTGTCGATGACGGTGCTTGCGGGTCGCAAGACGGCGATCACCAACGTGCTTCTCATGGGGCTGTGGCTGCTGTCGCTTTTGTGGGTCTTTGCCTTCATCAACCCCAGCAACCTGAGCCTGGACAAAATGTACTGGTGGTTCGTGGTGCACCTTTGGGTGGAAGCCACATGGGAGCTGGTGATGGCCGCAATCCTGGCGTTCCTGCTGCTGAAGCTCACTGGTGTTGACCGCGAGGTTGTGGAGAAATGGCTCTATGTCATCGTCGCCACCGCGCTGTTCTCGGGCATTCTGGGCACCGGGCACCACTTTTACTGGATCGGTCTGCCGGGGTACTGGCAGTGGGTCGGTTCGATCTTCTCGACCTTCGAGGTGGTCCCCTTCTTCCTGATGATGAGCTTTGCCTTCGTGATGGTCTGGAAGGGCCGCAAAAACCACCCCAACAAAGCGGCGCTTCTGTGGTCGCTGGGATCCAGCACCGTGGCCTTCTTCGGCGCCGGCGTCTGGGGCTTTTTGCACACGCTGCACGGGGTGAACTTCTACAGCCACGGCACCCAGATCACCGCCGCTCACGGCCACCTGGCGTTCTATGGTGCCTATGTGGCGCTGAACCTTGCGGTCTTCACCTACGCGATGCCGATGCTGCGCGAGCGCGCACCCTATAATCAGGTGCTGAACATGGTGTCCTTCTGGCTGATGACCGGCGGTATGGCCTTCATGACCTTCGTGCTGACCTTCGCGGGCACCATCCAGACTCATATGCAGCGGGTCGTCGGTGACTACTACATGGATGTGCAGGAAACCCTGTCGGTCTTCTACCTGATGCGCTGGGGCTCTGGCCTGGCGGTGGTGATCGGTGCGCTGCTGTTCATCTATTCGCTGCTGGTGGTGCGCAACCGCGAGCTGATCGAGCCGGGATCTGCAAACCCGGTGCCCGGAGAATAGGCTTGTGAACATGCAATCCACACCAACCTTGCCGTTCTATCAACCGACGGGGCGCGAATGCGACCTCTTCGAGACGGCCTATGACAACGGTTTGCCCCTTCTTCTGAAGGGGCCGACCGGCTGCGGCAAAACCCGCTTCGTCGAACATATGGCGGCGCGTCTGGGCAAGCCGCTTTATACCGTGGCCTGCCATGATGACCTGAGCGCGGCAGACCTCATCGGGCGCTACCTGCTGAAGGGCGGCGAGACGGTCTGGGTTGACGGCCCGCTGACCCGCGCCGTGCGCGAAGGCGGGATCTGCTATCTTGATGAGGTGGTCGAAGCGCGCAAGGACGTCACCGTGGTACTGCACCCGCTGACCGACACGCGCCGCACGCTGATGATCGACCGCACCGGTGAAGAACTGGTGGCGCCCCGGGGGTTCATGCTGGTGGCCAGTTACAACCCCGGCTACCAGAATGTGCTGAAACGGCTGAAGCCCTCGACGCGTCAGCGCTTTTTGTCGGTCAGCTTCGATTTTCCCGATGCGGAGACGGAGATCGCCGTGGTCGCCTCCGAAAGCCGACTGGAGAAAGGCCGCGTTGCGCCGCTGGTGCGGCTGGCCGGTCACATCCGCCGGCTGTCCGGTATGGATCTGGAGGAAGGCGTCTCGACCCGGCTGCTGATCTATGCGGCGACGCTGATGGCGGGCGGCATGGGTGTCGATCAGGCGCTGGAAGCGGCGGTGATCGAACCTTTGAGCGATGAGCCGGATGTGCAGCAATCGCTGCGCGATCTGATCAGCACGATCTACGGGTAACAGCCATGCGCCTTCTTGACCTGATGGAGCCGGAAGAAACCGTTGGCAACCTCTGGCATGACATGGCCAGCGGCATCGGTGCCGGCGAGCGCTTCCCCGAGGCCGGTGTGACACTGGCCTCGGTGCGGCCCAGCCTTGCGGTCCTGTTCCGCGCGCTGGGCGGCGCTGCAGGGGTCGAGCTTGGCGAGGCGGCCCCGACACTGGCGCAGCACCGGCAGAAGCTGCGGCGCAAGCTGGGATCAGAGCGCGACCGCGAATGGGTGGCGCGATTTGACGGCGAGAAACTGTCGCTGCCGCCGGTCATGGACGTCTTTCCCGAAGAAAAGCTTAATCGTCACGCCTATTTCTGGCTGACCAGCCTGGCGGCGGTCAGCGATCTGTCCCGGCTTGATCTGGACGGGGTTGGACCGGCGCGCGATTGTGCGCAGATCCGCGCCAACGCCGTTGCCTGCGATCTGGCATATAGCGCCTGCCCCGGTCTGCGCGGCAGCTATCGGATGCTGGCCGATTACTGTGCAAAGACCCGTATCAAGATGCATCGCCCGCAGCAGGAAGCGGCGATAGAAGAAGCCATTATTGATCAGCTTTGCGGGACTGAAAACGCCCTTGATTTTGCTGATCCTGCCGCGCGCGGATACATGCCCTTTGCCCCGGTGCCGATCTGGCTGCGCTATGATGCGCCGGGCCTTGGCGGCACTGCGATCGAAGATGAAGATGCCCATCCCGCAGCGCCGCCGCCCACCGCCGCGCAAAGCACGCGCAAGCTGGGCGAGCGCAAGGATCACGACCAGCACAACCGCAAAGACAGTTTCATCATTCACCGATTTGAATCGATCCTGTCCTGGGTGGAATCGATGAACATCAACCGCTCAGTTGACGATGATGATGACGAGAATGCGCAGAAGGCAGCCGATGATCAGGACCGGATCACCCTGTCAAAACAGGATCGCAAGGTCGCCACGCGGTTGCGTCTGCATCTGGATCTGTCACCTGCCGATGCCGAACATGAAGCGCTGGCAGGCACCCATACCTATCCTGAGTGGAACCACAGATCGCGCAGTTACATGGCCGATCACTGCCGGGTGCTTGACGCCCCGGCGCAACCGGATGGGGCAAGCTATCAGCCCAACGAACGCTATGTACGCGAAGTGCGCCGCCAGTTTGAAGCGCTGCGCCCGCGTCGTGTGTTGCAGCCGCGCCAGATCGACGGGCCGGAGCTGGATCTGGATGCGCTGCTGACCGCCCGCGCCGATATGGTGGCGACCGGGCGCGGCTCTGACCGGATCTGGCAGGCCGCGCGCCAGACGGAGCGTGACGTGTCCGTGGCGTTTCTGATCGACACATCGCGGTCCACGGAAGCGGCGATTGGCGAGACTTCGGTGATTGACGTGGCGCGCGACACGCTGGCGGCGCTGGCAGCCGGGATTGACGCCGCCGGGGATCGCTGCGGCATCTGGGGGTTTTCCTCGCTGCGCCGCGACCGGGTTTTTCTGACACGCTGCAAAGGCTTTGAAGATCCGATGTCGGCAGCGGTGACGGCGGGCATAGGCGCGTTGAAGCCGGGGCATTACACACGGCTGGGCGCAGCAATCCGCCATGTCAGCGCCGAGCTGGCCAAGGAACCCTCCGCGCGCAAGCTGCTGATCGTGATCACCGACGGCAAGCCCAATGATCTGGACCATTATGAAGGTCAGCATGGCATCGAGGACAGCCATATGGCGGTGCGCGAGGCACGCGCCGCGGGCCAGAGCCTGCATGGCGTGATCATCGACGAAGACGGGCAGGACTGGTTCGCGCGCAGCTTCGGGCGTGGCGGCTTTGCCCTGCTTGCCAACCCAGAGCGCCTGTTGCGCGCCCTGCCCGATATTTACCGAACCCTGACACAGGAGAGCTGACATGCGTATATTGTCGCCAGCCATCGCCCTTTTTCTAGCAAGCCCCATCTTGCTTGCAGGCCCTGTCGCGGCCGAGGCTTTTGACCGCCCCATCCCGCAGGCGCAATCCGCCACGGCAGAATTCTGGTATGCCCTGGCCTGCATCACGCTGATTGCCAGCATGGTGGCGGTGCAGTGGCTGGTCTCGCGCAGATGACGCAGGTGTCGCAGCAGGGCTGGAGCACGCGGCAGATCGCGCTGGCGCTTTACCCTTTTGGTGCGGGCGCGGCGGCGGTCAATGTGTTTTTCGCCTCGTTGATTTTCAGCTGGCTTGGCGGGCCTGTGGCCTCGACGGGCTGGTCTATCGCCCTGGGGTGTCTTATTGGCGCTCCGGCAACCTGGTATTTCGCGCGCCACATCCGCCATCTGATGGATGAGGCGGACGCGGCAGGCGGGGCCTGACCGGTCCGGGAGACAAAGAATGGACATGATCGGAGATCTCTGATGGCCCAGACTTCGGCAGAACAAATGCGCGCCTGGCGCGGCCATGCGCTCTTTAGTTTCGGATTTCGGCCGTTTTTCCTTTTCGCTGCGGTCTGGGCGGTCCTGGCCATGCTGGCATGGCTGGGGGCGCTGACAGGCCAGATCGAGTTGCCGACGCGGTTCGACCCTGTGTCCTGGCACGCGCATGAGTTTCTCTTTGGCTATCTGGGGGCGGTTCTGGCCGGATTTCTGCTGACAGCGGTGCCCAACTGGACGGGCCGCCTGCCGATTGTCGGCTGGCGGCTGGCAGCGCTGTTTGCGCTTTGGGTGGCGGGCCGGGGCGCGGTGCTTTTGTCCGCGGCCCTGCCGGAGGGCGTTGCAGCGCTGGTCGATCTGGCCTTCCCAGTCGTTCTGGGCGCGCTCATCCTGCGCGAGATCGTGGCGGGCAAGAACTGGCGTAATCTGATCGTGCTGGCGTTGCTGACGGTGTTTGCCCTGGCCAATGGGCTGTTTCACTGGGAGGCAATGCGCGGGGAGTTTGCCGCCCAGGGCGTTGGTCTGCGGCTGGGAATTGCAACCGCAATCATGATGATTGCTGTCATTGGCGGGCGCATCATCCCGTCGTTCACCCGCAACTGGCTGGTCAAGGCAGGTCACGCGGCGCGCCCTGCCCCGCCAATGCAGCGCTATGACAAGGCGGTCTTGCTGAGCAGCCTGCCAGTGTTGGCGCTGTGGGTGGCACAGCCCTTGGCGACACTGACCGGTGTTGCGCTGGTGCTGTTTGGCGGGCTGCACGCTGTGCGTCTGGCGCGCTGGCAGGTCCTGCATTGCCTGAGCGAGCCGCTGGTCTGGGTGCTGCATGCGGCCTATGCCTTTGTGCCGGTGGGCGGATTGGTGCTGGGGCTGGAGGTGATCACAGGCGCGGCGGGTATCGCAGGCGCGCAGCATCTGTGGATGGCGGGCGCCATCGGCGCCATGACGCTGGCGGTAATGACCCGCGCCAGTCTTGGTCATACCGGGCAGGCGCTGACCGCAAACCGGTCCACGGTGATGATCTACCTGTGCATCTTCGGAGCGGCGATTGCGCGGGCGCTCAGCCCGGTTCTGGCTGATCTGAACTCTGCGGCGGGCATCCTGTGGCTGGGCGCCTTTGCCGGTTTCGCGGTCGCCTACGGGCCACTTTTGTGGCGGCCAAGACCAAAGAGCGCGCCATGAGCTGGCTTGGCTTTGCCGGGGTATTCGCACTGTTCTTTGCGACCCATTCGATCCCGGTGCGACCCGCGATCAAAGCCCGCATCAGCGCCGTCATCGGAGCGCGCGGTTTCAGCATGGCCTATTCGATCCTCTCCATCGCCATGCTGGCGCTGTTGATCCGCGCGGCAGGGCAAGCGCCCTATGTCGAGCTATGGCCGCAGGCCGGATGGCAGCGGCATGTGGTTCATCTGGGCATGCTGACAGTCTGCATTCTGCTGGCCTTCACCCTCGGGCGGCCCAATCCGTTTTCCTTTGGCGGTGCCCGCAACGACAGGTTTGACCCCGCGCGGCCCGGTATCGTGCGCCTTGTCCGGCATCCGGTGCTGGCGGTGCTGCTACTGTGGGCGCTGGTGCATATGCTGGTGAACGGCGATCTGGCGCATGTGCTGATGTTTGGCGTGCTGGGCGCCTTTGCCTATCTGGGCCGCAGCCTGATCAACCGACGCAAACAGCGACAGATGGGGCAAGACCGCTGGCAGGATTTGAACGCGGCGGTCGCAAGCGCACCGCTGTTGCAAAGGCCCGCGTCCCTGCCGGGGGCCTGCCTGCGGCTGCTGTGCGGCGTGGCAGCATTTGCCGCGCTGGCCATGCTGCACCCTGTGGTGATTGGCGTCGCTGTCTGGTGACGCAGTGCGCAAAGGCCAGCAGGCGCTGGCCTGCTGTTGGGTCAAGCAGCCTGCGGCGGTTCCTTGGCCCCTGTCATGAAGGCCACCGCATCGGACATAGTGAAGTCCTTGGGGTTGATCTGGCACAGGCGCCGACCAAGCCGGTGAATGTGGATGCGGTCGGCCACCTCGAACACATGCGGCATGTTATGCGAGATCAGGATGATCGGGATGCCGCGTGATTTCACGTCCTGTATCAGCTCCAGCACTTTGCGGGATTCCTTCACACCCAGCGCGGCTGTCGGTTCATCCAGGATGATCACCTTCGAGCCGAAGGCCGCAGCCCGCGCCACAGCGACGCCCTGACGCTGACCACCTGACAGGGTTTCGACCGCCTGATTGATGTTCTGGATCGTCATCAGGCCAAGCTCACTAAGCTTTTCGCGTGCCAGTTTCTCCATCTTGCGGCGATCCAGCTGGCGGAACCATTTGCCGGCGATGCCGGATTTGCGGATCTCGCGGCCCATGAACATGTTGTCGGCAATCGACAGGGCCGGCGACATGGCCAGCGTCTGGTAGACCGTCTCGATCCCGGCCTCGCGCGCCTGGATGGGCGTGCGAAAGCTTATCTGTTCGCCTTCGAGATAGACCTCGCCTTCGTCCGGGATAACCGCGCCGGAGATCGCCTTGATCAGCGATGATTTGCCAGCGCCGTTGTCGCCGATCACAGCGAGGATTTCACCGGGATACAGATCAAAGTCACAGTTATCGAGGGCGGTCACCTTGCCGTAGCGTTTGACCAGTCCACGGGCTTTCAAAATCGGGTCCATTACGCGGCTACCTTTCTGATCCATTGGTCGACGACAACTGCGGCAATGATCAGCGCGCCGATCAGCAGATAGGTCCATTGCGCATCCGCGCCCATCAGGCGCAGTCCGAGCGTGAAGACCCCGACGATGAGCGCGCCAAAGAACGTGCCCAGAATGGAGCCGCGCCCGCCAAAGAGCGATATGCCTCCGATCACCACAGCGGTGATGCTTTCGATGTTCAGCAGCTGGCCGGATGTGGGCGAGACCGATCCGATGCGCCCGATCAGCGCCCAGCCTGCAAAGCCGCAGATGAGGCCCGCGACCGCATAGACCGAGATCAGCGTACCCTTGACGTTGACGCCTGACAGCTCTGCCGCTTCGGGATCATCGCCCACGGCATAGACATGGCGGCCCCAGGCGGTGTGGCGCAGCGCATAGGCCAGCAGCAACACCAGCAGGACCATGAACAGCACGCCAACGGTGAAGACCGCACCGCCGATCTTGAATTTCGCCCCCAGCAGCTGCAGCGCGGCGGCGTTTTCGGCAATGTCCTGACTGCGGATCGTTTCATTGGCCGAGTAAAGGAAGTTGGCCGCAAGAACGATCTGCCACATACCAAGGGTGACGATGAAAGGCGGCAGTTTCATCACCGCGACAAGCCATCCGTTGAGATAGCCGATTGCGGTGCCAAAGAGCAGGCCGCAGGCGATGGAGATCTCGACCGGCAGGCCATAGCGGAAGGTGAATTGCCCCATGACCACTGACGAGATGACCGCAATGGCGCCGACGCTGAGGTCGATGCCTGCGGTCAGGATCACCAGCGATTGTGCCGCGGCCACGATGCCGACGATCTGCACCTGCTGCAAGATCAGCGTCAGCGCGAAGGGAGAGAAGAATTTCGATCCCAGCAACAGGCCGAAAACGACAATCGAGGCCAAAAGCACGATCAGGGGAACCAGTGCCGGGTTGACGTGCAGCCAGTGCTGCAGGGTTCCCAAAATGCCGCGTTGGGGTTGTTCAAACTTGGCTACACCGCTGGCAGCATCTGCGCTCGACATGTTGTCCTCCTGGGTCGTGAAAAAGGGGCGAAGGAGCCGCCCCTTTATGTGATCTTTACCTAACTTGGGCGATTAGCCCCAGCAGAGATCGGTGCCTTCGGCGGTGTCGATGCTGTCGACGCCCTTGGCAGGCTGATCGGTGACCAGCGCCACGCCCGTGTCAAAGAAGTCCTTGCCGGGGGTCAGCGCAGGCTTGGTGCCATCCTTGGCCCATGCGGCAATCGCTTCGACACCTTTGGAGGCCATCAGCAGCGGGTACTGCTGAGAGGTTGCGCCAATGACGCCTTCCTTGACGTTCTGCACACCGGGGCAGCCGCCATCGACAGAAACGATCAGCACGTCGTTTTCACGGCCAAAGGCCTTGAGCGCTTCATAGGCGCCGGCAGCTGCCGGTTCGTTGATCGTGTAGACCACGTTGATTTCAGGGTCTTTGGCCAGAAGGTTTTCCATCGCCTTGCGGCCGCCCTCTTCGTTGCCTGCGGTCACGTCGTTGCCGACGATGCGGGGATCGGTCTCATCGCCCCATTTGTTGGGATCGCCCAGATCAATGCCAAAGCCCTGCAGGAAGCCCTGATCGCGCAGAACGCCGACGGTCGGCTGCGACACCGCCAGATCGAGCATCGCGATTTTCGCATTCGCGGCATCGTCGCCCAATGTGGCCGCAGCCCATTGACCGATCAGCTCGCCCGCCAGAAAGTTGTCGGTTGCGAAGGTCGCATCGGCAGCATCAATCGGCGACAGCGGCGTGTCGAGCGCGATGACTACCAGCCCTGCGTCCCGCGCCTGCTGGACCGAGGAGACGATGGATGACGTGTCGGATGCTGTCAGCAAGATGCCTTTGGCACCATCGGCGATGCAGGTCTCGATCGCGGCAACCTGAGTTTCGTGGTCGCCGTCCACCTTGCCGGCGAAAGACTTCAGGGTCATGCCAAGCTCGGCGGCTTTGGCTTCCGCGCCCTCTTTCATTTTCACGAAGAACGGGTTGGTGTCCGTTTTCGTGATCAGGCAGGCGGTGATGCCATGAGCGTCCGCATATGCGGCCCCTGTCAGAGCTGTCAGTGCAACAGCGGATGTGGCGAGTAGTTTTTTCATGATGTCCTCCCAGACAACGGTCCGAAAATGCGGAGTGGATATCCGCTTTGCTGGCGGAATGACCCTAAGGAAACCTGATTCTGAGAGGCGCGTCAATAAATAAATAAACTTGATTTATTAATTAGCTCATGTAGCTTTATTCCATCATACATTACGTATAAGGCCTTCTGCCATGGACGGGTCTAAGATCAGAGCACTCAGCAGTGGCGTGAACCAGAGCGGTTTGCGCAACCACAACGAGCGCCTGCTGCTGTCCATGCTGCAACGCAATGGGCCGATGCCCGGAAGCGATCTGGCCCGCATCGCCGAGCTGTCTCCGCAGACGGTGTCGGTCATCCTGCGCAAGCTGGAAAAGGACGGGCTTTTGGTCAAAGGCGCGCCGGTGCGCGGCAAGGTCGGCAAGCCGTCCATTCCCATGGAGCTGAACGCCGATGGGGTGTTTGCGCTGGGGGCCAATATTGGCAGGCGCAGCGCCAAGGCGGTCTTGATGGATTTCAAGGGACAGGTGCGTGCCGAAAGCTCAATCCGCTTCGACTACCCCCTGCCTGACGAGATTTTCGCGTTCCTGAGATCTGCCATCGAAGATCTGTCCGGCAGCCTGCCCCAGGCATCGCGCGAACGGATTTGCGGCATCGGCATTGCCGCCCCGTTCGAGCTGTGGAACTGGCATGAAATGGTTGGTGCTCCGGCTGACGAGTTCCAGCTTTGGAAAGATGTCCGCTTTCAGGACCAGCTGGCCGAGATGACCGATCTGCCGGTGCATGTGGTCAATGACGCCACCGCCGCCTGCCGGGCCGAACATGTTTACGGGCGCGGCAAGGAATTTCGCGACTACGCCTATTTCTTTGTCGCGGCGTTTGTCGGCGGCGGGGTTGTGCTGAACCATTCGGTTTACGAGGGCAATCAGGGCAATGCAGGCGCGCTGGGATCGCTGCGCAGCGTCGGGCCAAACGGCGAAAGCCGGCAGCTGATTGACATTGCCTCGATCCATTTGCTGGAGGCGCGGCTGGCAGAGGTCGGGCTGGACGCCAGCGTGCTTTGGAAAACCGAAGACTGGAGCGCCTATGACCGCTATGTCGAACCCTGGATCCGGCAAACCGCGCAGGAGCTGGCGAAGGCGGCGCTGTCGACCTGCGCGGTGATCGACTTTGAGGCGATCCTGATCGACGGGGGCATTCCAACGGGCGTCAAGCACACGCTGGTCGATCGCACGCGGCGCTATATCTCCAATCAGGATACCCGTGGATTGATCAGACCGCAGATTGAAGCCGGTGAGATGGGGCGCAGCGCGCGCGAAATCGGCGCGGCCTGCAGCCCGATCTGGTCGGAGTTCCTGCTGAAGACCAATGCCGGGCTGACCTGAGGCGCAGGGACTGCGGCCTGTCATGCAGCGCACGGACAGGTGGTGGATGCGGCGGATCTGCTTGTGGCATTCGGCGGCGCTTGTTTTCTGACAAAAAGACTCGACAAAATGCCCCTGCTCCCCCATGTCGGGGCGATAGGCATGTAGATTGAGGATCACGTCATGACACGCACAGCACTTCCAAGTTTTGCGATGATCGCCCTGATGGCCACGCAGGCCATGGCCGAGGGTGAGTTGAACCTGTATTCATCGCGCCATTACGACACCGATGACCGGCTTTATTCAGACTTTGAAGAGCAGACCGGCATCCGGGTGAACCGGATCGAAGGCAAGGGTGATGAGCTGATTGCCCGCATGAAAGCCGAGGGGCGCAACTCGCCCGCCGATGTGCTGGTGACCGTGGATACCTCGCGGCTGGCGCGCGCCAAAGCGGCTGGCATTTTGCAGTCCATCGACAGCGAGGTGCTTGAGGCGCGCATTCCCGGCAACCTGCAGGACGATGACAATCAATGGTACGGGTTTTCGCAGCGGGCGCGGATCATTTTCTATGACAAAGCAGATGTGCCGAACCCACCGACAGATTACCTGAGCCTTGCCGATCCCGCCTATCAGGGGATGGTGTGCCACCGGTCGTCTTCCAACGTGTATTCGCAGACGCTGTTGTCTGCGATCATCGAGAACCACGGCGCGGAAGCGGCCAAGGCCTGGGCTGATGGCATGGTGGTGAATTTCGCCCGCGAGCCGCAGGGCGGCGACACCGACCAGCTGCGCGCGCTGATCTCGGGCGAATGCGATATCTCGGTGTCCAATACGTATTATTTCGCGCGGGCGCTGCGCAAGGATGTCAAAGGCCTGCCGCGCGATGCGCTGAACGGGATCGGCTGGGTTTTCCCGGCGCAGGAGGCTGAAGGGGCGCATGTGAACCTCTCGGGGGCGGGCGTGGCTGCCCATGCCCCGAACCGCGACAACGCCATCAAGTTTCTCGAATATCTGGCAAGCGACACGGCGCAGCAGTATTTCAGCGGTGGCAATGATGAGTACCCCACGGTGCCCGGCGTTGCGGTCAGCCCGTCAGTGGCGCAGCTTGGCGAGTTTCGCGCCGATGCGGTCAATCTGAGCTCGGTCGCGGAGAACCTTCCCGAGGCGCTGGAGATCTTCAACGAGGTTGGCTGGTACTAAGCCGCAAGGGCGCACGCCGAAAAAGGCAGGCGAAGATACATTGAAGGCCAAGCGAAACCCCTTTGCGTTTTGCTTGGCCTTTTCTTTGGCAGCGCTTCCATTGAGACGACCACGCACCAGTGCTGTTGTTGCAGTGGGCCGTCCACTCTGCCGCAAACGCAGCAGGCCCGGTACCGGCAAACCCGTGCATGCAAACGATTTTTTTGACGAATTTAGAATGATTCCAGTTTAGAATTGATCTAAATCAATTTCTCCAGATCGAAACGGCCTTAAAATAGTCCTGCGCGCGATCACCTTTTGGAGAAAGAAAATGACCAAAACCCTTGCGCTTGTCAGCCTATTGTTAACCTCCACAGCCTATGCGGCATCTGCCGATGAGCTGCGCGATGCAGCACTGGAGACTTTCAAGCCACTGCCGTCGACCGTCCCTGCGGTCAAGGACAACCCGATCACCGACGCCAAGGTCGATCTGGGCAAGGCGCTGTTCTTCGATCCGCGCATGTCCGCTTCCGGCGTCTTTTCGTGCAATTCGTGCCACAACCTGGCGACCGGCGGCGACGACAACCTGGAAACCTCGATCGGCCATGGCTGGCAACGCGGCCCGCGCAATGCGCCTACTGCCCTGAACTCTGTGTTCAATGAAGCCCAGTTCTGGGACGGGCGCGCAGCCGATCTTGCAGAGCAGGCCAAGGGGCCGGTGCAGGCGGGTGTCGAGATGGCCAATACGCCGGACAATGTCGTTGCGACCCTAAGTTCGATGCCGCAGTATGTGTCCTGGTTCGAAGCTGCCTTCGCAGGCGAGGCCGATCCCGTGACCTTCGACAATTTTGCCAAGGCAATCGAAGCTTTCGAGGCGACGCTGATCACACCTGCGCCGTTTGATGCCTGGCTGAATGGCGATGACAGCGCGATGTCCGACACCCAGCTGGCGGGTCTTGAGCAATTCATGAATCTGGGGTGTTCGTCTTGTCACTCTGGCGTCAATGTCGGCGGGCATGGCTACTACCCGTTTGGCTTGATCGAGAAACCGGGCGCGGATGTCCTGCCCGAAGGAGACAAGGGGCGATTTGCGGTGACAGAGACTGTATCTGACGAATACGTGTTCCGCGCATCCCCGCTGCGCAACATCGCACTGACGGCGCCTTATTTTCACTCCGGCAAGGTCTGGGACCTGAAAGTCGCGGTCGAGATCATGGCGGAAAGCCAGTTGGGCGAGGCAATCAGCGACGAGACAGCCGCCGAGCTGGTCGCCTTTCTGGACAGTCTGACAGGTACGTTGCCGCAGGTGTCCTATCCGGTTCTGCCGGCTGAGACCGCAACAACGCCGCGACCAAGTGGCGAGGTGCTTGCCGAGTAATCCCGGCACACCGCAGAAACCGTTGAAGGGGGGGCGCGTCCGCGCCTCCCCTTTTTGCTGGCAACCCGGCAAAGGGGTTGATCGGGGTCTGGTATCGTCGAGGCAATCGGTTCGCCGTAAGCGGGGGGGATGATGCGCGCCGGACGGGATCAATGGCTCTGGCGTTGAAGGTTTCCGCTGGAGCGAGGAAATGAAAAACCTAATGAAAACAGTAGGAAATACGTTTGATCACGCAATTGTATGATATTTCACGTTTTTTCCCTTCACATCCGGGCTTGACAAAACGGGCGGCAGACTGCGCATATGCGCGCAATAAATACCCGACTAAATCAGACAGGTAAGTTAAAGGGGATTCTTCATGACGTCTGTTTTCAAACGCGGTGTTTCCGCGATGGCATTGACTTTGATGGCAAGTGTTGCTTGCGCCGAAAGCTACGGGCCATTTCCGATCACCGAGAAAAGCTATTCCGGCGACAAGACAAACTCTGTGTCCTACTCCGGGCAGGTGGCGCGGTCTGTTTTGCTCGACAGCCTGAAATCATTGACCAAGAAAGCCGATGGCGGCGCGAATGCAGCCGAGCTGAAAGCGACGATGATGAAATACTACGCGGGCTCTGACGAGGACCTGCCGATCGTCTCGCACAAAAGCAAAGACGGCTTTGCCATCAAGCAGACCATGCTGAACGAGATTTCCAAGGGCAAGAACATCGCTGGCAAGACTTACAAAGGTCTCGTGCCCGGCTGGCCCGGCAACATGACCGGTGGCGAAGTGATGGAGCATCTGATCCACCACGCATCGATGTCCGATGGCGGCTTTGATGCCGAATACGGCTATGACTACGGTCAGCTGATCCAGAAATTCGGTCTGGGCGCGATGGCCTTCAATCAGGCGGTCGACAACTATCTCGATGAAAAGCTGGGCGCGGACAACAAGCCGAACAACAAGCCCTACAAAGATGGCGCGGCCTACACCGGCAAAGAGCACAGCTGGGACGAAGCGTTTGGGTATTTCGGCGCGCCTGCGCATGCGCTGGATCTGACGGCAGAGCAAGCCTATGGCATCTCCAAAAAGAAAGAGCTGGAAGCAGGTGACGCGAACGGCGATGGGATGATCGATCTCAAGACCGAGATGACATTCGGCGGCGCGTATTATGCGGCGGATGCGGACAAATCCGGCACCGATTATCTGCCGACGATCACGTCAGCTTTCCTTGAAGGCCGCAAGCTGATCACCTCTGCCAATGGTGAAGCCCTGACCGACGCGCAGCGCGCGCAGCTGGTCGCCTATGCGGACACCATTGAGCAAGAATGGATGAAGGTTCTGGCCGAAGCCACGTTCAAATATGCAGGCTCCGTCTACAAGGACATCGAGAAGATCCGCGCAGGCGACAAGACCAATATCGATCCTGACCTTTACCGCGCCTATGGCAAGCATTGGGGCGAGCTGAAGGGCTTTGCGATGGCGATGCAGACCGGCAAGGACAATCTGGGCGGCACGGCTGTACGGCTCAACCGTCTGATCGGCTTTTCGCCTGTGACAGCTGACGAAAGCGTCGTCACCGGCATCGATGCGGAGGGCAATTTCGTCAAGGACGGCAAGATGTCCTGGAACGCCTATCAGCTGAACATGCTGAAAGTGCAGGACCTTTTGGCCAAAGAGTTCGATCTGGAAGCGCGCAAGAACGATGGCACCGAAAACCTGGCTGATCTGATCAAAACGATCGACAGCGACAGCGGCGGCGCAGAGACAGACTAAGCGCAGCTGGCATCCTGACATAGAAAGCGGCGCATGAAGATGCGCCGCTTTTGCACCTGAGGAAGACCGCCGCGAGGGAGACTGCAATGGACTTTATGGACCACATGCTTGGGCTCTTCTCGGATTTCTCAAACCCCAAGAAGCGGGTTTTCTTCGGCTATCTCGCCCTGTCGGTCCTGATCGCTTTCGCCTGGCTGTTGCTGGTTCGGCGCGCGTCATTGCGCAGCGCGCTGTCGCGCATGTTTGACCCGCGCATCTGGTTCTCTGGCTCTGCCTGGGCGGATTACAAAATCTTCGTGATCAACCGC
>JBCCUH010000008.1:0-18108 GCA_039197405.1 Pseudomonadota bacterium | reverse complement strand
CGTGTAGATCACGTCAAACTGCTTGGGCGCACGCACCAGCTGCATCGCGCCGTTGTCGGCATACATGTGGCTGACCTCGACCTCGGGGTAATCCTTGGCCACCTCATTGACCACATCACGCCAGAGGATGCCGCTTTCCATGACGTTGGCTTTCTCCATCGAGCACAGCCGCTTGTCACGTTTCATCGCCAGTTCGAAGGCTGCGCGGGCGCCGCGCTCGATCTCGGATTCAGTGTAGCGCTGGGTGTTGATGCCCACCCGCTCATTGCCTTCCTCGAAAATTCCGCGCGGCTCACCGAAGTAGACGCCCGACGTCAGCTCGCGCACGATCATGATATCGAGACCGGAAACGATATCTTTCTTCAGCGACGAGAAATCCGCCAGCGCATCAAAGCACTGCGCAGGGCGCAGGTTGGCGAAGAGATCCATCTCTTTACGCAGGCGTAGCAGGCCGCGCTCGGGTTTGACTGAAAAATCCAGGTCATCATAGGCCGGGCCGCCCACGGCGCCGAGCAGCACCGCGTCCACCTCTTGCGCCTTGGCCATCGTGTCATCATGCAGCGGCACACCATGCGCGTCATAGGCCGCGCCGCCGACAAGATCTTCGCTTACATCAAAATTCAGGCCGCGCTTGTCGCCGAACCAGGCGATGACGCGTTTGACCTGATCCATGACCTCTTGGCCGATGCCATCGCCGGGAAGGATAAGAAGGGAAGGGTTGCTCATGGGATGCGTCCTGATCTGTCGAATGTTCGGTTTGCCCTAACGCTCTGGACAGCAAGGGTCAAGAAAGCGGTCGCCACAGGTGCCGCAGCACACAGGTACCGTCAGAAAAGACGCGCAAGCCCGGCCTCAAGCGCCTCCCACACACGGCGAATTCGAGGCGTGGACCGCATTGCTTCGGGCGCGGCCAGCCAGACCGGCAAAGGCTCCAGCGGAATATCGCGCAGGATGCGTTTCACCGCAGGATCGCCGGAGGCCACCATCTGCTGTGTAAAGCCGATGCCGCAGCCCTGGCGCACCAGCTCCCAATAGGTGTTCTGATCATCGCAGCGCACCGGGAACCAGTCGCGCCGCGCATCCCAGCCCAGCGCATGCATCCCGTTCAGGATGCGCTCATCGCGGTCATAGCCCACCAGATCATGGGTCAGCATATCCTCGGCTGAGTGCGGCACCCCCTTGCGCGCGATATAAGACTTGGCGGCGTAGATACCCATCGGGGCATCCGCCACATGTTTGGTAATCACATCAAGCTGGGTCGAGCGATACATGCGCACGGCGATATCGGCCTCGCGAAAAAGCAGGTTCTCCGACGTGTCGGTCGGCACAATCTCGATCTGAATATCTGGCTCCTGTTGCCTGAGACCTGCGATGATCGCGGGAAGCGCGTGCCGTGCCATCACCTCGCTGGCGGTGATGCGCACGGTTCCGGCGATCTGCGCCTCCTGCCCGGCGGCAGTCAGGCTGATCTGCGCCGCCGCCTCGGCCATGGCGCGCGCAGGAGCGATCAGCTGCGCGCCTGCCTCGGTCAGGGCAAAGCCGCGGGTGTGCCGGTCGAACAGGGTCAGGTGCAGATGATCTTCCAAATGTTTGATCTGGCGGCCAAGCGTAGGTTGGCTTTGGCCAAGCACGCGCGCGGCACCGGACAGAGAGCCGGTGTCAGCCACCGCCAGAAACGATTTGAAGAGAGACCAGTCAAGGGTGTTGATATCTGTATCCATTCAATAGTGAATAGATAATCTACGCTTTTTCACAATATCCATTCAACATCGCGATAACCATCATAGGTTCAGACATTGGTACTTCTGGAGACACCCTATGACAAAGATTGTCCTTATCCTTGGCGCAACTGGCCGTTTCGGCAGCAACGCAACAGCCGCTTTTGAACAGGCTGGCTGGACCGTGCGCCGCTTTGATCGCAAGCGCGATACGCTGGATACTGCCGCGCGCGGCGTTCAGGTGATCGTGAACGGCTGGAACCCGGCCTATTCCAAATGGAACGCACAGGTTTTGCAGATGCAGCCGGCTGTTCACACGGCGGCGCTGGCCAATGATGCAACCGTGATCATCCCAGGCAATGTCTACGTTTTTGGCGCAGACACCCCCGTGCCTTGGTCTGAAACGTCAAACCATGGCGCAACCAACCTGCTGGGCCGCATTCGCATCCAGCTGGAGCGCGGGTATCGCGACGCGGGTGTGCGCACCATCATTCTGCGCGCAGGCGACTTTCTCGACACCACGACATCCGGCAACTGGTTCGACAAGGTGATGACCACCGGACTTGCCAAGGGCACCTTCACCTATCCCGGCAATACCGAGATTGATCACGCCTGGGGCTACCTACCCGATGTGGCCCGGGCAGCCGTTCTGCTGGCCGAACAGCGCGACAAGCTGGCCCGCTTCGAGGACGTGCCCTTCCCCGGCTATACGCTGAGCGGCGCTCAGCTGGGCCGGGCGATTGCATCGGCGCGGGGCCATGATGTGCGCGTGAAGCAAATGGCCTGGTGGCCGTTGCGCTTGCTGCGACCTGTCTGGGCAGAGGTGAAACACTTCTTTGAAATGCGTTATCTGTGGAATACGCCGCATTCGCTTGATGACGCCAAGTTCAACCGGTTGCTGCCGGAATTTGAGCACACGCCGCTTGACGTTGCACTGGCAAAAGCCACCGCTCATATTCCGCGCAGCAACGCCAGCGCGCAGCTTGTTACCGCGTGATATCCACCCAAACGAGCCTGTGGCGGCTGGCCTGCTCTGCGCTATCGCGGAGCGGGCCGCTCGCAGGCCAGACCACCCCTGCGCCCGTGACGGTAAGATCGCGGCTTGGCAGCACGTAAGACACGCGCATCGGGCCCGGCTTGTCCCAGAAGGCTGTTTTCACTCCGCCCATCGGGCTGCGCGGCACAGGGTCCTGCAGATCAGGGCGGCTCAGAAAATCGCGCATCGCGGCGCGGTGCCCATCGCCGCTGTCCGGATCAAGATTGGTGTTTCCCACCGCAACGAAAGGCGCCTGCAGTTTATCCAGCACCTGGCTGATCAGCCGCAGTTGATCGCGTTGGCGCAGCCCATTGCGATCCTCGGGACCGTCAAAGGCGGGGGTTGTGTTGCGAAACACCACCAGGTGCAATCCGGCGCTTTCAATGACCCACAGCCCACCGGTTGCCAACCTCAGCGATTGTTGGACCGCAGCCGGAAAAAAGGATGTGCCGTCCTGTTTGAGCGGCACTACCGCGCCCGGCACATCTTTCCACAAAACCGCCGAATAACTGCGCGTCCTGGCCGGGTCTATGGGATGTCTGGACAACAAAACCATGCCGCCCGCCCCGGCAAAAGGGCCAAAGCCCATCCGCATGTCCCCTGCGAAAACGGCAGAGTTCGGCATTTCGCTATATCCGTGATCGAAACCGAAACGCGCCTGCAGCGCCGCCAGCGTCTGGCCGCCTGCATCTACATCCACCTTGGTCAACAGCAGGATATCCGGGTCAATCGCATCAATCAGCTGGCGCTGCGCCGCAACCTGTGGATCGCGCTCCAGATCTCTCAGCAGCACGCCCGGCCCTTTGCGCCCAAGCTCTGCATGCAGGGTTGCGATACGTAGCGTTTGCGCTGATCCGGCGCCCGGCCAGATCAGCAGACAACACACCAGGATCAAGCAGCTTGCGCAGCCTCTGATTGCGCATAAGCGCGGCGGCGCTTTTCTTCGATCATTTCGGCCACACGGCCCATCGCGATACCGCGCATGATCATGCTGGCTGGCAGGAAGGCCCATGCGCTCATCGTCCAGATCAGGGTTTGCGGATCGGACATCGTCAGGGTTCCAGTCAGATCCGTGGCGCCTTTTACGACCGCCGGGATCAAGAATGGCAACAAAAACCCAAAGAAAATGTTAACCGAGGCATCCCGCTTGAGGCGAACCAGCACATCGCCGCCGCCTGTCGGATCAAAGAGGGGCAGGTTGACCCACACATTGAACGCGCCATTGCGCGAGGGCCATTTGGCCACGCGAACGATCAGAATAAATGTTGCCAGCGCCACCAGCGAGATCGCATAGGACAGGCCAGCTGCAGTGCGCACAGAGGCGACAAGTTCCGGATGCGCCTGGTCATGCAACATCAAAATCACCAATCGCACCGGTGAAAAGGGCTGATCAAACGTCTCGCCGATCATATCGCCCCAATGCTTGACGATCATCGTCAATTCAGTGGGATCGGCCTTGCCTTTGCACACAAGCGACAGCGAAATGATCATTGCAAAGATCATCAGAAACCGCAGCCGATTGAACGGTGCCGCAAATCTGAACTCGATGATGGAGGGGTAGTTCGAGTAATACTCAGTGAATGTAAAGAAGGCAGCAATGATTGCGATCAGCACAATCATTGGGCTCTCTTCACCTGCCGGGCCGCTCAGCAAGAGCGACGGGGTTGTGATGAGCAACCACACAAGAAACGCGCGCATTCCTGCGCCGATTAGTCTCGTAGCCACGCTATAGTATCCCTTCAAACTGGATGCCGCCGGTACGTGCCGACCGCTTATTCCAACCTGAGCCGCCTCTTTCGGACGGGGTGCCTCAATCTTGCCCCAATTGTGCCGCCATGACGCCCATTTCTCAAGCCGCCAGGTGAGTATGCTTAATCAAATGGGCCAAATCAGGGCGAGACTGGTGCGGGATTGCATCATTTGCTGAACTGCGAAAAGGCGCTTGTATTTCAACACACTAGATGTAGTGGATTGGCGCATTGAGGCCGCAAGAGTCAAATCGCGTCCTCTGCCAATAGGTTAATTGCCGGCCAATTGTGCACCATCACGAAACAACGAAAAAGGGCGCGGCACCGTCGGTGCGCACCCTTTCTCCGTCTTCTGCAAGGCCTGTTCAGACCCAGGGACGCGCCGCGCCTGCATCCGCTTCAAAGCTGTCGATTGCGGCTGCTTTTTCCATGGTCAGGCCAATATCGTCCAGACCGTTCATCAGGCAGTGCTTCTTGAAGGGATCAAGTTCAAACGCAAAGCTGACCCCGTCCGAAGAGGTGACGGTCTGGGTTTCCAGATCGACGGTCATGCGGGCATTGGCCCCTTTCTCAGCGTCCTTCATCAGCTCATCGACGGCCTCCTGCGGCAGCACGATGGGCAGGATGCCGTTCTTGAAGCAGTTGTTGTAGAAGATATCCGCGAAAGAGGTGGAGATCACCGATTTGATGCCAAAGTCCGCCAGCGCCCAGGGCGCATGTTCACGGCTGGAACCACAGCCGAAATTGTCTCCCGCCACCAGAATCTGCGCCTCGCGATAGGCTGGCTTATTCAGCACGAAATCCGCAATCTCGTTGCCCTGGCGATCATAGCGCATCTCGTCAAAGAGGTTCACGCCAAGACCAGAGCGCTTGATCGTCTTCAGGAAAACCTTGGGGATGATCATATCAGTGTCGATGTTCACCAGCGGCATGGGCGCGGCGATACCTTGCAGTGTTTCGAATTTTTCCATTGTCGTCTCCTGCGCCTGCGGCGCTTGTTGATTAGGCTCAAGCGTCTGCGCGTGATCCGCAGACTGGCGCGCCGTCGCAATAGCGCTGCCTGTGTTTTCGGTCAGCACGCCGCGCTGGTGCATT
Source organism: Pseudomonadota bacterium (assembly GCA_039197405.1). Classification (GTDB taxonomy): domain Bacteria; phylum Pseudomonadota; class Alphaproteobacteria; order Rhodobacterales; family Rhodobacteraceae; genus Planktotalea. The sequence goes on along the minus strand of JBCCUH010000008.1, from coordinate 12,511 downwards.
TCGCTGATCAGGGCGTGCGACTGGTCCCGGGACAGACCCATCTGACCAGCCAACTCTTTTGCCGTGATCTGCGGCTGGGTCAGCGCGTGCAAAACGCCAAGCCCGAACATGTTTCGCGGTATGGCGGCGACCGGCGCGGCGAAAGCACTGCGAAGTGGGATGAACGGCGCGGTGGCCGCTGAACCCAGCAGTGACAGAAAGCCGCGCCGCTGCATTACATCAGCTCCCGCACATCCGTCAGCTTGCCGGTCAGCGCAGCGGCAGCGGCCATCGCGGGTGAGACCAGATGGGTGCGGCCCTTGTAACCCTGACGCCCTTCGAAGTTGCGGTTGGACGTCGCCGCGCACCGTTCTTCCTCGCTCAGCTGATCAGGGTTCATCGCCAGACACATCGAACAGCCGGCGAGACGCCAGTCAAAGCCTGCCTCGCGGAAGATATCCGCCAGCCCTTCTTCTTCGGCCTGCGCACGCACCAGACCTGATCCCGGAACGATCATCGCACGTTTCACCGCGATCTTCTTGCCTTTGACGATCTCTGCCACCGCGCGGAAATCCTCGATCCGGCCATTCGTGCAGGATCCGATAAAGACCGTGTCGATCTCGATATCTGACAGCTTCTGACCGGGCGTGAGGCCCATGTACTCAATAGACCGGCGCGCCGCATCGACCTTGCCGCCCTCAAAGTCTTCGGGCGCGGGAACCACGCCAGAGATCGGCAGCACGTCCTCGGGCGATGTGCCCCAGGTCACGACCGGTTCGATGTCTTCGCCCTTGAGCGTGATCACCTTGTCGAAATACGCGCCCTCGTCAGTGAAGAGCGTGCGCCAGTAGGCCTCTGCCGCTTCCCATTCTGCCCCTTTCGGCGCGTGGGGACGGCCCTTGCAATACTCGAACGTCTTCTCATCCGGCGCAATCAGGCCTGCGCGCGCGCCGCCTTCGATGGCCATGTTGCAGACGGTCATGCGCCCTTCCATGGACAAATCGCGGATCGCTTCACCGCAGTATTCGATCACGTAGCCCGTGCCGCCTGCCGTGCCGGTCGCACCAATCACGGAAAGGGTGATGTCCTTGGCCGTCACGCCCGGGCGCAGCTTGCCGGTGATCTCGACCTTCATGTTCTTGGATTTCTTCTGGATCAGCGTTTGCGTGGCCAGAACATGCTCCACCTCCGAGGTGCCGATCCCATGCGCCAGCGCGCCGAACGCGCCATGGGTCGCCGTGTGGCTGTCGCCGCAAACGACGGTCATACCCGGCAGCGTCCAGCCCTGCTCCGGGCCGACGATGTGCACGATACCCTGACGCACATCGGTCACGGGATAATAGTGAATGCCAAACTCTTTCGCGTTAGAATCCAGCGCAGCCACCTGAATGGCGCTGTCCTCGGTCATGTTGGCGGGATCTTCCCGGCCCGGTGTCGTCGGCACGTTGTGATCCGGCACAGCGATGGTTTTCTCAGGCGCGCGCACCTTGCGGCCCGCCATGCGCAGACCTTCAAAAGCCTGCGGCGAGGTCACCTCATGCACGAGATGGCGGTCGATATAGAGAAGACAGGTGCCATCTTCCGATTCGTGGGCGACATGAGCGTCCCAGATTTTGTCATAGAGCGTTTTGGGGGACATAGGTCCTCTCCCGTTGGATTTGTGATGTGAAATTTCCAGAGCAATGCCGCCTGTTTGCAGCGTTTTTCAAGCCAGGGATAGGCGCGCCTGAACAGCGCGCGCCGCGCCGTAGAAGCGTTCGCGCAAACGTGCACGGTCATCCATGTCGAAAAGCAGTTTCATGAAGGGCAGATACTACTCCCGTCGTGATCCCGCAAGCTTTGCCCACCGAAATTGACGTTTCCTTGCGGGCCGAAGGCATAAGATGCAAAGTGAGATCAGCAGATTTGGCAGGTCAAATGACATACGGGACGTGAATGGAGCCGGAAACACCACCACAAGCCGCAGCCGAGACCGCAAACGACGCGATTGAAACCATCACGTCGGTGTCCCTGTCGCTGATCGAGGCCTCGCAGGATCTGGCGGCAATGCTGCTGCGGCCCTGGAACGCCTATCAGATCGGCATCGCGCTGGCGGTCTTTGTCGCGGCGCATATCACCGCGCGTATCCTGCAGCCGGGTTTGCATGACTGGATGCGCGGGCGCGAAGGCTGGCCCAAATGGCGCATGCGCGTGCTGGTGGTGCTGCACAAGCGTTTGCGGCTGCTGATCTACGTTGTGTTCATGTGGCTTGTCGTGCTGATCATGCGCGAAGTGACCTGGCCCTCGCGCTCCTACCTGCTGGCCATCATCGCGCAGCTGGCCACCGCATGGTTCTTTGTCGCTTTTGTCACGCGGCTTATCCACAACTCGCTGCTGCGCGGCATCGTTCGGTATTCGGCGTGGATCTGGGTCACCCTCAGCATATTGAACCTGACCGAAGAGGCGCAGACAGCGCTTGAATCGGCAGCCGTAGAGCTTGGCACCATGCGCCTGTCGCTCTGGACGCTGGTGCAGGCGATCGTTCTGCTGGGTGCGCTTTTTGCGCTGGCACGGTTTCTGTCGACGGTCGCCTCCTCGACGATCCGCAAGAACGAAGACATCTCGCCCTCGATGCAGGTGCTTGCGGTCAAGTTCCTGCAGGTGCTGCTCTATTCGGCGGCCTTCTTTATCGGGCTGCGCTCTGTCGGGGTCGACCTGACTGGCCTTGCGGTTCTGTCCGGTGCCATCGGTGTCGGTCTGGGTTTCGGCCTGCAAAAAGTCGTCTCCAACCTTGTCTCGGGCGTCATTATCCTGCTCGACAAATCGATCAAGCCCGGCGATGTGATCAGCCTGGGCGAGACCTTTGGCTGGATCAACTCGCTGGGCGCGCGCTATGTCAGCGTGGTGACGCGGGACGGCAAGGAATACCTGATCCCGAACGAAGACCTGATCACCGGGCAGGTGGTCAACTGGTCCCATTCCAACGATTTCGTGCGGCTCGACATCTTTTTCGGCACAGCCTATGGCGATGACCCCCACAGGGTGCGCGCTTTGGCGATAGAAGCGGCGGAAACCGTGAACCGCGTGCTGGGCGCACCGCGCAAACCGGTGTGCCATATCGTGGGCTTCGGCGACAGTTCCGTGGATTATATCCTGCGCTTCTGGATTCGCGATCCAACTGGCGGTCTTACCAATGTGCGCGGCGCGGTTTTCCTGGCGCTGTGGGACACGTTCCGGGACAACGATATTTCCATCCCCTTCCCGCAGCGCGAATTGCGCATGCTGGGACGTGATGAGGATGCAACGGACTAAGCCGCCGCTCTTGCCTGCGCCATGTTGAGAATTGCGGATGAAGTTGTTATCTAGAAGATGCTAGGCACTGGGCATCTTGCAGTGCGTTTGAAAGGAGGACAGAGACCTGTCTGTTATCCAACGAGCGGCTGCGGCCGCAAACGGTGCACCGGCTACGGTGCAATCCACCGGAAGCGGAACGCTTCTGGACTTCATCCTGACATCGCTGACCGAAAGCAAAGCCGAAGAGATCGTCACGATTGATCTGCGCGGCAAATCCTCGATTGCCGATGACATGGTGGTCTGTTCCGGGCGCTCGTCCCGGCAGGTGATCTCGATTGCCGAAAAACTGGCTGATGCGCTGAAACAGGATCTGGGTCGCGCCAGCAAACTGGAAGGCAAGGACGCCGGTGATTGGGTGCTGATCGACGCCGGTGACGTGATCGTCCATGTGTTCCGCCCCGAAGTGCGAGAGTTCTACCAGATCGAAAAGATGTGGATGGACGCGGACACGCTCAAGACCTGATGCGCGTCCATATCTGTGCCGTCGGGCGGATGCGCGCCGGTCCCGAACGCACGCTGTTTGATGATTACGTCCAGCGATTTGATCGCACCGGGCGCAATTTGGGCCTTGGCCCGCTGACCGTGACCGAAGTGGATGACCGCAAAGGTGGCGGCATGCGCGGTGAAGCCGAGCTGCTGAAGCGCGCGCTACCAGATGGAGCGCTGACCTGCGCGCTGGATGAACGCGGCAAGCTCATGTCCTCCCCCGATTTTGCGGATATGCTGGCAGGCTGGCGCGATCAGGGGCGCGGCGATGTGGCCTTCGTGATCGGCGGCGCGGATGGGATTGATCCGGAGCTGCGCTCAAAAACCGACGCCAAGCTTTCGCTTGGCAAGATGGTCTGGCCCCATATGCTGGCCCGCGTGATGCTGTCGGAACAGCTTTATCGGGCGGCGAGCATCCTCTCAGGCGGCCCCTATCATCGGGTCTGAGGTTTCCCTTGTCGGCAAGCCCCGTTAGAACAGCGGCATCTTTGAAGATTGAGCAGTTTCATGACCACACCCAAACCTGTCGTTTTGTGCATTCTCGATGGCTGGGGCGCGCGCGCCGCGCGTGATGCAAACGCCCCTGCACTGGCGCAGACACCTCATTTCGACCGGATTATGCAAAGCTGCCCAAACGCGCAGCTGATCACCCACGGGCCGGATGCGGGCCTGCCCAGCGGGCAGATGGGCAACTCGGAAGTCGGCCACACCAATATCGGCGCAGGCCGCGTGGTGGCGATGGATCTGGGGCAGATCGATCTGGCCATTGAAGACGGCAGCTTTTTCGACGCCCCGGCGCTGAGCGCATTCAAATCCACCATGTCAGGCAGCGGCGGAACCGCGCATATCATCGGGCTGTTGTCCGATGGCGGCGTGCATGGCTCGCTGGAGCATATGATCGCAGCGGTACGCACCGTATCTCAGGCGGGCATCCCCGTTGCGCTTCATCTCATCACCGACGGGCGCGACGTCGCGCCGTCCTCTGCGCTGGGATATCTGGACACCCTACGGGATGCGCTGCCCGAGGTGACAATCGCCACGGTCACAGGCCGCTATTACGCGATGGATCGCGACAACCGTTGGGACCGGGTCAGCACCGCATTTCAGGCAATAGTGAACGGCGAAGGCGCAAACAGCCGGGCGGCGAAAGAGGCCATTGAAAGCGCTTACGCGGCGGGCAAAACCGATGAATTCATCCCCGCATCCGTTATCGGAGATTATGCAGGCGCCAAAGATGGCGACGGGTTTTTCTGCCTGAACTTTCGCGCAGATCGCGCAAGAGAAATCCTCGCCGCGCTCGCCGATCCAGCGTTTGACGCCTTTGACACCGGCCCGCGCCCCGACTGGGCCGCCAGGCTGGGCATGGTCGAGTATTCGCAGTCACACAATAGCTATCTCGAAACGGTGTTCACGCCGCGCGACATCCCCAACACGCTGGGGGCCTGGGTTGCCAAACATGGTCTGCGTCAGTTTCGCTGCGCCGAAACCGAGAAATATCCGCATGTGACCTTCTTTCTCAACGGTGGTGTCGAGGTGCCGGAGACGGGTGAAGACCGCTACATGGCGCCCTCGCCCAAGGTGGCGACCTATGATCTGCAACCGGAGATGAGCGCAGGCGAGGTTACTGATGCCTTTGTCCGCGCCATCAACGACGGCTATGACCTGATCGTGACCAACTACGCCAACCCGGACATGGTCGGGCACACCGGTGATCTTGCCGCCGCAATCAAAGCCTGCGAGGCAGTCGATCAGGGGTTGGGCCGGGTGCTGGAGGCCCTGACAGCGCAGGGCGGCGCGATGATCGTCACCGCCGATCACGGCAATTGCGAAGTCATGGTCGATCCCGAAACCGGCGGCCCGCACACGGCGCATACCACCAACCCGGTTCCGGTCATCCTTGTGGGCGGTCCTGATGGCGCAACCCTGCGCGATGGGCGGCTGGCCGATCTGGCCCCGACACTGCTGGAACTGATGCGGCTTGAGACACCGCCCGAAATGACCGGAGAAAGCCTGATCGCATGAGGAAGCTTCTGCAGGCAGCATTGGCAGCGTTGGTTCTGGGCACGCCCCTGGCGGCGCAGGACAATCCCGGCGCGACAGCCGCCGCCGCCGCAGAGGGCCTGCGCGCCGCCTCTGCACAATTGGATGCGGCGAAATCCGCGCGCGATCGGGTCAAGGCGCTGACCGCAACGATCAAGGCGTTTGAAACCGGCCTTGCGGCAATGCGCGAAGGCCTGCGTCTGGCATCGGTCCGCGAGGCGTCTCTGACCCAGCAACTGGCGGCGCGTGATGGTGAAGTCGCACAGCTTCTGGGGGTTCTGCAATCGCTGAGCCGCGCCCCTGCGCCTGTGCTGCTCGCGCATCCCGATGGGCCTGCAGGCGCTGTGCGCTCAGGCATGCTAGTGGCCGAGCTGACGCCCGCCCTGACAGCCCGCGCCGATCATCTGCGCCGCGACATCGAAGAGGTGACGTTGCTGCGCAGCCTGCAGGAAACCGCCGCTACGGATCTCAGAACCGCGTTGCAGGGCGTTCAGACCGCCCGCGCCGAGCTGAGTCAGGCGGTGGCCAATCGCACTGATCTGCCCAAGAAATTCACCGAAGATCCGGTGCGCACGGCGATCCTCGTCAGCTCGACCGAAACGATGGATGCATTCGCTGCCGGTCTCAGCAAGATCACCACCACCGAAACCCTGCAGCCCCTGCCGGATATCTTGTCTAGCAAGGGTGCGCTGCCGCTGCCTGCCGAAGGGCGCGTCCTGCGCGGATTTGCCGAAGCGGATGCTGCGGGCATCGAACGACCCGGCATCCTGCTGGCCACGCGGCCCCGTGCGCTTGTCACCGCGCCCAGCACGGCAACCATTCGCTATCACGGGCCATTGCTGAACTACGGCAATGTCTCGATTCTGGAACCGCAGGCAGGGCTGCTGGTCATCCTGGCCGGGCTGGATACCCTTTATGGCGAGATCGGCGATGTGCTGCCCGAAGGCTTTCCCATCGGCCTGATGGGCGGCACGCCGCCCGATGGCGATCTCATACTGTCACGAGGCGGTGAAGGGGCTGGTCACGACCGTTCAGAAACGCTCTATATAGAAGTAAGAGAGAATAACACACCTGTGGACCCGTTTGGCTGGTTCAGGGCAGACAAGGATTGAGCATATGAAGAAACTTCTCACCGCTGCCGTCGTCGGCACCTTGGCCGGTGCGGTCATGACGACCCAGGTGGCCGCGCCACTTCTGGCGCAGGAAAGCAAGACCGTGAATGTCTACGAACAGCTTGATCTGTTCGGCGACATTTTCGAACGCATCCGCGCACAATACGTGGAAGAAGTCGATGAAGGCGAATTGATCGAAGCCGCGATCAACGGCATGCTCACCTCGCTTGACCCGCATTCCAGCTACCTGTCTCCCGATGACGCCAGCGACATGCGCGTGCAGACACGCGGCGAATTTGGCGGGCTTGGCATCGAAGTGACGCAGGAAGAAGGCTTCGTCAAAGTCGTCTCGCCGATGGATGGCACTCCGGCCTCCGAAGCGGGCATCGAAGCGGGCGATTTCATCACCCATGTGGATGGCGAAAGCATCCTTGGCCTCGCTCTTGATGAAGCTGTTGAAATGATGCGCGGCCCTGTCGGTTCGGAGATTGTCATCACGGTCGTGCGCGAAGGCGAGGCAGAGCCCTTTGACGTCTCCATCGTCCGTGACACGATCAAGCTGACCGCCGTGCGCAGCCGCACCGAAGGCGACAGCGTCATCCTGCGGATCACCACCTTTAACGACCAGACCACGCCGAACCTGAAAGACGGGTTGAAAAAGCAGGTCGAGGAACTGGGCGGCATGGACAATGTGAACGGCATCATCCTGGATCTGCGCAACAATCCCGGCGGCTTGCTCACGCAGGCGATCAGCGTCTCGGACGCGTTCCTTGAAAAGGGCGAGATCGTCTCGACCCGTGGCCGCAACCCCGCCGATGGCGACCGCTTCAACGCCACACCGGGTGATCTGGCTGGGGGCAAACCCATCGTCGTTCTGATCAACGGCGGCTCTGCCTCGGCGTCAGAAATTGTCGCAGGTGCGCTGCAGGATCATCGCCGCGCAATTGTCGTCGGCACCAAAAGCTTCGGCAAAGGCTCGGTGCAGACGGTCATGCCCCTGCGCGGCAACGGTGCCATGCGCCTGACCACGGCCCGGTATTACACACCCTCGGGCCGCTCGATTCAGGCGCTTGGCGTTTCGCCCAACATCGTGGTGGAACAGCCGCGCCGCGCCGCTGACACAGGCGAGGAAGAATCAGAGGACAGCATCTCGCGCCGCCAGCGCTCTGAATCGGATCTGCGTGGGTCGCTGGGCAACGACAGCCTGAGCGAAGACCAGATCCGCCAAATCGAAGCCGATCGCGAAAAGGCCGAGAAAGCCGCCGAGCTGCGTGAAGAGGACTACCAGCTGGCCTATGCCATCGATATCCTCAAGGGTCTGAGCGCCCTCGGCCCGACGGAATAACCCCGGCAGATCAGGCAATTTCAGGGGCGGCCCGGCCAGGCCGCCCTGCCCTCGGTTCCAACTTTGCTGCCTGACCCCGCTTGCTGATGCCGCAAGCTGCCTCACAAGCGCTCTGGCCTCCCTAAGCGCTTGTGCGCTACATCAGGGCAAACTTCGCGCGAGGCCGCCCATGACACCCGATCAGATTGCCAAACTCCCCTACCGCCCCTGCGTCGGGATCATGCTGCTCAACAGCGACGGGCATGTCTTCACCGCCCAGCGCCTCGACAGCACGGCAAACGCCTGGCAAATGCCGCAAGGCGGTATCGACGCAGGCGAAGATCCGCGCACCGCCGCCTTCCGGGAATTGGAAGAGGAAACCGGCATTCCTCATGATAAGGTCGAGATCATCGGGGAGTCCAAAGGCTGGGTGCCCTACGATCTGCCACATGAGCTGGTGCCGACCCTCTGGAAGGGCCGCTACAAGGGACAGGAGCAAAAATGGTTTGCCATGCGCTTTCTCGGGGCCGACGCGGAAATCAACATCGAAACCGACGTGCCGGAGTTTTCCGAATGGCGCTGGACACCCGCCAGTCAAGTGGTGGCCAATATCGTGCCCTTCAAACGCGATGTCTACGCGGCGGTCTTGCAGGAGTTTGCACCGCTCTTGCCCTGACGTTTCCCTTGACGCTCGCTGCACCCCTGCACGCGCTGTCCTGCGCGCCGCATGGGGTGGACAACGTGCTGCACAAGATCAAGACCTCGCCCGACGGGTATGTCGCCGCCGTCGGTACCCTGTCCTACAATCCCGCCCATGTGCCCAAATCGCATAGCGAAACGCTGAGCATCGATCTTGACGAATTCCGGATCAAAGCGCGCTTCAAAGGCAAGACACTCGGACGATCCGGGTTCAAGACCCCGGTAGACAGCCCCGTCACCATCGAGCTTTCCTGCTTCAACGGCTGGTGCGCCTTTCTGGAACCAGACCGGCAAGTGCTCGCCTTCCTGAAAGTCACCCCCAAAGGCTATACGCTCGCCGCCGATCCCTGTGGCAGCGATATGTTCTTTGACCCGAAACCAAAGATGCTGAAAGCAACCCAAGACTGCTACCTGCGCGGCAAATGCCCGCCCAAGCCACGTTTCTGACCCCCTTCATCTTGCCACGTAAACTCCCCCCGGAGGGCCGATCTCAACTTGCGACTCGCAAAAGAACAAAACATGAATATACTCATGTCCTGTTATGTATGCAGAACTGTCGATCACCTCGAATTTCACGTTTCTCACTGGGGCCTCACACCCCGAGGAATACATGCGCCGTGCCGCACTGACCGGCATCCGCGCCATCGCGATTGCCGATGAAAACTCCGTCGCAGGCATCGTGCGCGCCCATACAGCCGCGCGCGAAATTGCCCGCCAGGTCCGCGAACGCCAGGCCTTCGACGCGAAACACGGCCCCATAGGCCCGCCCAAACCGGCGCATCTGCCAACGCCCGCCTCGGCACAGATCTACACCTGCCCGCGCCTCATCCCCGCCGCCAAACTCGTCCCGCAGAACGGACCAGCCCTCACCGCCCTGCCAATGAACCGCGCAGGCTGGGGCAAGCTCTGCCGCCTGATCTCCAAAGGCCGGCGCGCTGCCGGGAAAGGCGCCTGCCACCTCACCTTTCGCGACATTCTGGAAGGGGCGGACGATATCCACTTTCTCCTGCACCCGGCGCAACAGACGCAGCAGATGCAACCCGGCGCGCACCCGTGGTGGCAGGCTGCGAAACAGCTGACGCGCCGCTTTGCCGGAAACATCCACTTGATGATGGCCCCCCGATACGACGGCCTCGACGAGACGCGATTTAGAGAAATCGCGTCCACCGCCCGGCATCTCGGCATCCCCACCCTCGCCTCCGCCGCGCCTGTGATGCACCACGGGCGCCGCCGCAAGCTGGCCGATGTGCTCACCGCCGTGCGCACCGGCACTCCCGTCAGCAAACTGGGCCGCGCCGCGCTGGCCAATGCCGAACAGCGCCTGCGCACCGAGACCGAACTGGGGCGTATCTTCGCAGATCACCCCGATGCCCTGCGCCGCGCCTGGATCCTCACCCGCCGCCTCAAGTTCAACCTTGATGAGCTGCGCTACGAATATCCCTCCGAGATTGCCGAAAATGAAACCCCTGACGCGCGCCTCAGACGCCTCGCTTACGAAGGTCTGGGGTGGCGCTACCCCGCAGGCGCCCCCGAGAAGGTGCGCAGGATGCTCGAACACGAGCTCACCCTCATCGGCAAGCTCAGATACGAGCCCTATTTCCTCACCGTCCGCGACATTGTCCATTTCGCACGCTCCCGCAATATCCTGTGCCAGGGGCGCGGCTCAGCCGCCAATTCCGTGGTCTGCTACTGCCTCGGCGTCACCTCTGTCTCCCCCGAGATCGGCACGATGGTCTTCGAGCGCTTCGTCTCCGAGGCCCGTAACGAACCACCCGACATTGACGTCGATTTCGAACACGAACGCCGCGAGGAGGTGATCCAGCACATCTATGCCCGCTACAGCCGCCACCGCGCAGGGCTATGTGCCACCGTCGTGCACTACCGCGGTAAACGCGCCATCCGCGAAGTGGGCCGCGCCATGGGCCTTTCCGAAGATACGATTTCGGCGCTCTCCTCCCAGCTTTGGGGCTTTTTTTCCACCAAGGGGATCGAGGCCAAGCGCATGGCCGAGATCGGGCTTGATCCGCAAGACCCGCGCCTGCTGCAAACCCTCGCTCTCGTCTACGAGATCGACGGCTTCCCCCGCCACCTCAGCCAACACGTCGGCGGCTTCATCATCACCGAAGGACGGCTTGACGAGCTTGTTCCCATCGAAAACGCTGCGATGGAAGACCGCACCGTGATCTGCTGGGACAAGGACGATATCGAAACGCTGGGCATTCTCAAAGTCGATGTTCTCAGCCTCGGCATGCTCACCTGCATCCGCAAAAGCTTTGATCTGCTGACCCAGCACCACCAGCAAAACTTCACCCTCGCGACCCTGCCACCCGAGGATCCCCGGGTCTACGATATGCTCTGCCGCGCGGACAGTATCGGCGTCTTTCAGGTGGAAAGCCGCGCCCAGATGAACTTCCTGCCCCGCATGCGCCCGCGCAATTTCTACGATCTGGTGATCGAGGTCGCGATCATCCGCCCCGGCCCCATTCAGGGCGATATGGTCCACCCCTATATCCGCCGCCGCAATGGCGAGGAAGAGGTGAGCTTTCCCTCGGACGCCCTCGGCGCGGTGCTGGGCAAAACCCTCGGCGTGCCGCTCTTTCAGGAACAGGCGATGCAGATCGCTATCGTCGGTGCGGGCTTCACGCCAGAGCAGGCCGACCGCCTCCGCCGCTCGCTCGCCACGTTCAAAAAGCACGGCAATGTCTCAGAATTCCGCACGCTTTTCATGCGCGGCATGCGCCGCAACGGCTATGACGAGGATTTCGCCGCCCGCTGCTTTTCCCAGATCGAGGGCTTCGGCTCCTACGGCTTTCCCGAAAGCCACGCCGCCAGCTTTGCGCTGCTGGTCTACGCCTCCTCCTGGATTAAATGCCACCACCCCGGCATCTTCGCCTGCGCCCTTCTGAACAGCCAGCCCATGGGCTTTTACGCCCCCGCGCAAATCGTCCGGGACGCGCGCGAGCACGGGGTCGAGGTGCGCCCGATTTGCGTCAACGCCAGCTTTTGGGACAACACGATGGAACCTGATGGCAAAGGCAGCCTCGCCCTGCGGCTGGGGTTCCGCCAGATCAAGGGGATCTCGGAAGAAGACGCCACATGGCTCACCGCCGCGCGCGGTAATGGCTATACCTCCGTGCAGGATGTCTGGCGCCGCGCGGGCCTCGATCCGCAAGCCATCACCAAGCTGACCGAAGCTGATATCTTCGCCAGCCTCGGGATAGGGCGGCGCGACGCCCTGTGGGAGGCCAAAGCCATCACCACGCCCAAACCCTTGCCGCTTTTCGCCCATGATCTGGATGGCGAGGGCATCATGGAACCCGCCGCCACCTTGCCTGAAATGACGCTGGGCGAGCATGTGGTGGAAGACTACGTCTCCATGCGCCTCAGCCTCAAAAGTCACCCCGTGGCCCTGCTCCGCCCCAGATTGTCGCCCCACCATGTTTTCAGTGCCGCAAAGGGGGCCAGCCCCCCACCTGATCAAAGATCAGGCTCCCCCCGGGATAGTTGAAGACCAAAGATGAGATGCAAACACCCCGGG
>JBCCUH010000007.1:0-18873 GCA_039197405.1 Pseudomonadota bacterium | reverse complement strand
TTTTGCGGTCGTTCATCATGGCGCGCACCTTCAGCTTTCTGCGCTCCAATGATCTGGTCTACACGCCAGCGATCAAAAGCTACATGATGGGCGAGGCGCCGCCCGCCTTCGATCTGCTTTACTGGAATGGTGACGGGGCGAACCTGCCTGCGAAAATGACCACACAGTATCTGCGCGGGTTGTGCCAGCGAAACGAATTTGCCGAAGAGGGGTTCGAGCTGTTTGGCGAGGTGCTGCGTCTTCAGGATGTGGATGTGCCGCTTTGCTCGATCGCCTGTGAGACCGATCATATTGCTGCCTGGAAGGATTGCTATCGCGGTGTGCAGCAGATGGGATCAAAATCCAAAACCTTCATCGTCTCGCAATCGGGCCATATCGCAGGCATCGTCAATCCGCCGAGCAAGGACAAATACGGCCATTACACCAATGCCGATCTGGATCTGAGCGCTGATGACTGGTTCGACAGCGCCAAGTTCACCAAGGGCAGCTGGTGGCCGCGCTGGGAAAGCTGGCTGAAGAAACGCTCTGGCAAGCAGGTTCCGGCGCGGGTGCCGGGCGGTAAGAGCCATCCGATTCTCTGCGATGCGCCCGGAGATTATGTGAAGATTGACGCAAAGGGTTGATTTCAAAGGAAACATTTTTTCGCTGCACTGCAGCAAAAACCTTGAAATGCTGCGCTGCAGCAGGTATATATTCTGCAGATGCAAACAGCCGGGGTGGGCCCGGCGCAGTATCAAAGGATTTGAAAATGGCTAAGACACAAGATTTCACTGCTATCATGAAAGACATGATGGGCGCGTTCCCCGTTGACACCAAAGCAATGGAAGACGCCTTCAAGACATCTGCAACGCTGAACGAAAAGCTGGTTGCTGTTTCCGTCGACGCGGTTGAGAAATCCGCCGAGATCTCCTCTGCCTGGACAAAGGACTCCCTGGCGAAATTCGCCGATTTTGCGAAGGTCAAGAAAGAGCCGGCAGATTACGCGAAAGCGATGACAGACATGGCCTCTGCCTCCGCTGAAGTGGCTGCCGAGAACATGGCCGCTTTCGCAGAGATCGCGAAAAAGGTTCAGATGGAAACTGTTGAGCTGATGATGGCGGCTGGCAAGGACGTTTCTGAAGAAGTTCAGGCGGCTGCCAAGAAAGCCACCACAGAAGCAACGGCTGCCGTCAAGAAAGCCGCCGCGAAATAAGCGCAGCTTTTAGCTGGGTTCTGCGCCGGGTCCCTCCCAATCCGAGCGCAACCTGAAAGGGCAGGCCAGAAATGGTCTGCTCCTTTTTCGTTTGGGGGAGGTGCGATACGGCGCACGAATAGTGGTTCCTTTTTCTGCTGCACTCGCATAGTCTTTGCTGCACTGCTGCATTTTGGGAGGACGCACAGGGTGACGGACAGCCAAAAACCGCTTTTGATCAAGCGCTACGCCAGTCGGCGGCTCTATAACACCGAGACCAGCGACTATGTGACCCTGGATGATATCTCCAGCTTCATCAGTGAAGGGCGCGATGTGCAGATCGTGGATCTGAAATCCGGCGATGATCTGACCCGTCAATATCTGCTGCAAATCATCGCCGAGAATGAAAGCAAAGGCGAAAGCGTCCTGCCGATCGGTGTCCTCAATGATCTGGTGCGCAGCTATACCTCGCAGGCCTCGTCGATCATGCCGCAGTTTCTGGCGATGTCCTTTGACATGCTGCGCGAGGGCCAGAGCAAGGTAATGGACAATATGAGCAAGGCCAGCCCCATGGGGCAGATGCCTGCGATGGAAGCTTTTCGTGCGCAGCAGGAAGCGTTTTTCAAGGCGATGACGGGGGGCATGTCCGGTGGCTGGACCGGCGGTAGCGCGCCTGCACCCGAGGCCGAGGCGCGTGCGGCCAAGGACAAGGGCGCATCCGAGGATCTCGATGCGATCAAGTCGCAATTAGCCGATCTTCAGGAAAAGCTGTCAAAACTGGGCAAGTAGCCGAATTATCGACGATAATTCGGGGTGGGGGCGTTGCCCCCGTCCATCTGTGATGGACTCCCCCAAGGTATTTGAGGACCGAAGAAGCCTCAGGCGGATTGCAGTTTCGGGGCGGCAGCTTCGGCCGCGCTCAGAAGGGCCGTTGCGATGTCAGTGACCTCGGCAAGGGTGAGCCGCGCAGGCAGGCGTACATCGCAGGTGCGCGCCAGCATCGCATCTGTTTTCGGCAGCCTCGGCGGTGTGCCCAGAAATTCCCAGTTCCAGTAGGCGCGGGCATTATCAGTGCTGAGGCCGAAGATCTGCACGCCAAGACCAATGGATTTGGCCTGAGTCACGAAGGCCTTTGTTTGCTGTTCGCTCATCGCGGTCAGCAGGAACTGAATGCTGTCGGGGGCGCGGCTTTCGGCGGGCAGGGCGGCAGGGACGGTGAACCAGGGGCTGGCATTCAGCAGCTTTGCCAGATGATCATGGTTGCGTCTGCCGTCCGCGACGCGGCGCGCCAGATGCGGCAATTGCGGGCGGATTACGGCGGCGGAGAGGTTGGACAGGCGCAGATTGTAGAGTGGCAGCTTGTTCTGCCAGCGCTGAAAGGCGCTTTGCACCCCGTGGTGTTTGGACCAGTTGTGTTCGTAGGCGCCGGACATTATCACCGCGCGGGCCAGCAGATCGGCATCATCGGTGATCAGGATGCCGCCTTCACCTGCGTTGACCATTTTGTAGGACTGAAAGGAAAAGCAGCCCACCCGGCCAATCGTACCGATATTGCGCCCCTGCCATGTGGTGCCCAGCGAATGGGCTGCATCCTCGATCACCGGGATATCTGCCGCATCGCACATCTGCATGATCGCATCCATGTCGGAGGTATGTCCGCGCATATGGCTGATGATCACCGCATCGACGCCGGGCAATTTGGCCGCGAAATCGTCCAGATCGATGCGCAGGCTGTCGCCAACTTCGCACAGCACCGGGGTGCAGCCAGCGTGAACGATGGAAGACGGGACCGCGGCGAAGGTGAAAGCCGGGATCAGAACTTTTGCGCCCCTGGGCAAGCCGAGCGCTTCAAGGGAGAGGAAAAGCGCAGCAGAGCAGCTGGAGACGGCCAGCGCAAAGCGGCTGCCCAAGAGCGCGGCGAATTCGCGTTCAAGCAAACTCACCGGAGATCCTTGCTCTGCCGTATAGCGAAAGAGGTCCCCGGTGCTGAGCAGGCGGTCGATGGCCGCGCGTGCCTCGCTGGGAATTTCTTCGGCTTCATGTAGGTTCGGCAGAGCCATATTTCGAAAATCCTGAATGTTAGATTTTGTTTTTATTAATTTATGGCACGGCGTGTGAAAAGATAAAAAATCCTGACACGGCCGATGTGTGGGATTTCTGCCTAGTGCTTCGGGTTTTGGGACGGAGGCGCTAGACGCCGAGGCGGTCGCGCAGAGCGTACCAGCTCATGGCGAGGGCCAGCATCGGGGTCCGGAACGCGCCGCCGCCGGGAAAGGGCGTGGCGGGAATGGCGGCGAGCGTGTCGAAGCCTGACGCATCGCCGTGGATGGCATCGGCCATCAGCTTGCCTGCGTGGGTGGCGGTGCCGACGCCATGGCCGGAATAGCCCGACGCGCTGAGCATATTGGGCGCAACGCGGGCCAGATAGGGCAGGCGTTTCACAGTGATGCCAAGCGTACCGCCCCAGGCGTATTCGATGCGGATGTCTTTCAGATGCGGGAAAATCCCGGTCATCGGTTTGCGGACGGTCGCGGCAATATCGGCGGGGAACCGGTAGCCGTAGCTTTCGCCGCCGCCGAACAGCAGCCTGCCATCGTGGCTGAGGCGGAAATAGTTCACCACGAATTTCGTATCTGCTACGGCGATGTCCTGGGTCAGGATTTTGGCCGCCTCTGCCCCCAAGGGCTCGGTCGCGGCGATGAAGTTGTTGATCGGCATGACGCGGGCCGCGACCTTGCGGTTCAGCCCGCCAAGATAGCCATTGCCCGCAAAGATCACATGGCGCGCGCGGATGCGGCCCTTGTCTGTCTGCACGATAGCGTCGGCGCCGTCTTTGACATGATGCACATGGCTGCGCTCATAGATGCGCGCGCCAGCGGTATGGGCGGCTTTGGCGAGGCCAAGGGCATAGGCCAGAGGATGAAGATGGCCTGCGTCCCGGTCGATATAGCCGCCGTGATAGGCGGGCGAAGGGCAGAGCGCCTGCGCCGCCTCGCGCGAGAGCGGTTCGGCATGGGCGTAGCCGTAGCGGTCCTGCAGGAATTTGGCGTAATCGCCAAGCTCTGCCGTCTCGCGCGCGGAAAAGCCCAGATCGGCAATTCCGGCTTTCAGGTGGCAGTCGATGTTGTGTTTTGAGATCAGTGACTTGACGAGGGTCTTGGCCTCTTCCCCGAGCTCCCAGAGCCGGGCGGCATCTGCGGCGCCGATCATGCGGTCCAGGTCTTGCTGATCCACGCGCTGGCCGGAACCAAGCTGACCGCCGTTGCGCCCCGATGCGCCAAAGCCGACGCGGTGGGCCTCCAGCACCGCGACGTCATACCCAAGCTCGGCCAGATGCAACGCGGCTGAAAGGCCGGTGTAGCCTGCGCCGATGATGCAGATATCCGCCCGTTGTTCGCCTTTGAGTGGATCGAATGGGGCCAACGGTGCGGTGGTGGCGGCATACCAGCTGGGGGGATATTCCCCGCGTTTGTCGTTTGAAAACAACAGGTTCATACGTTCAGCAGCAGGTGTTCACGTTCCCATGGGGAGATGACCTGCAAAAACTCATCATATTCGGCGCGTTTGACGATGGAATAGACGCGGGCGAACTCGGGGCCGAGAATGCCATGCAGGGCGGTGCTTTCGTCAAAGAGATCCAGCGCTTCGCCAAGGGTGCGCGGGATATCGCCCTCGCCATCATAGGCATCGCCCTTGTACTGCTTGTCGGGGCGGTCTTCATCGATGAGGCCCAAAAGCCCGCAGGCCAGCGATGTGGCGATGCCGAGATAGGGGTTGCAGTCCATGCCCGCGAGGCGGTTTTCAACGCGGCGGGCGGCAGGGCCGGAAAGCGGTACACGAATGCCGGTGGTGCGATTGTCGCGGGCCCATTGCAGATTGATCGGCGCGGCATGATCGCGCACGAAACGGCGGTAGCTGTTCACGTAAGGCGCCAGCACGGCAAGGGCGGCGGGCAGGTGATTTTGCAGACCCGCGATGAAGTGAAAGAACGCATCCGTGTCGCCGCCCTGAGGACCGGCGAAGATGTTCTGACCGCTGCCTATGTCCACGATGGAGTGGTGGATATGCATGGCGCTGCCCGGCTCATCGGCAATGGGTTTGGCCATGAAGGTGGCAAAGCAATCATGGCGCAGCGCAGCTTCCTTGATCAGCCGTTTGAAATAAAACACCTCGTCGGCGAGCTTGACCGGGTCGCCGTGGCGCAGGTTGATCTCAAGCTGGCCTGCGCCGCCTTCCTGGGTGATGCCGTCGATCTCGAAACCCTGCGCTTCAGCGAAATCATAGATGTCGTCGATCACCGGGCCAAATTCATCCACGGCGGTCATCGAATAGGCCTGACGCGCCGCAGCGGGGCGGCCCGAGCGGCCCATCATTGGCTCGATCTCCTTGGCGGGGTCGAGGTTGCGGGCCACCAGAAAGAACTCCATCTCCGGGGCGATGATCGGCTCAAGCCCGCGATCGCGATATTGCTGCACCACATGCCCGAGCACATTGCGCGGGCTGAAGGGGATGGGATTGCCGTCGCGATCGGCCGCATCATGGATCACCTGAAGCGTCCAGTCAGCTGTCCAGGGGGCGGCGCTGGCGGTGCTCATGTCGGGGGCGAGGATCATATCCTTTTCGATAAAGCCCTCATCGCCCGCCGCTTCGCCCCAGCCGCCGGTGATGGTCTGGTAAAAGATGCTGTCGGGCAGGAAGAAATTGGATTGCTTGGCGAATTTGCTGGCAGGCACCGCCTTGCCGCGCGCGATGCCGGGCAGATCGGAGATGATGCATTCCACCTCGTCAAGCTTGCGCCCGTCAAGATAGGCTGCGGCGGCTTCGGGCAGGGCGTCTGTCCAACTGGTCATGAAAGGCTCCTTGTGCGGAAGAACCGGGCGAAGATCTCGGCCATGCGCGTATTGTCGTTTGCATCGCCCAGATGCTCGCGCGCGATGCGCAGCAGCTCATCGGGTACAACGCCTTTGCCGCGATGTTCCATCAGCCCTTCGACGAAGGGGCTTTCAAACTCGGGATGCGGCTGCACGGTGAAGGCTTTGCCGGGATAGACCAGCGCCGCATTGGCGCAAAAAGGATTGGCGGCGATCACGTCGGCGTCTTCGGGTTTTTGCGTGACCTGATCCTGATGCCAGGCGTTCATCATCAGGGATTCCCCTGGAAAATCATACATATGCGCGCCGATGGCCCAGCCGCCCTGCCATTTCTCGACCTTGCCGCCAAGCGCCTGTGCGATGATTTGATGACCAAAGCAGACGCCAATCAGCGGCTTGTCTGCCGCCATGATCTGGCGGATGAACTCTTCAAGCGGGGCGATGAAGGGATGGTCCTCATAGGCGCCGTGTTTGGAGCCGCTGACGAGCCAGCCGTCGGCGTCTTCGGGGCTGGCGGGAAATTCCATATCGACCACGGACCAGCCTTCGAAGGTGAAACCATGGCCTTCCATCATCTGCGGGTAGAGGTCGAAATAGCCGCCGTGTTCTGCCGCGACTTCAGGGGCGACGTGACCACATTGCAGGATGCCGATTTTCATGGGTGCCTCTGGGGTTCAGATGTAATGCAGGTAAAGCTCTTTTTGCGCGGCGGCGTCAAGCGGGGCGATATTGGCCAGCTCTTGCTGCTTGGTGCGAATGAGATTGTCTTTCAGCTGCGGCGCGAAAAGCGGGCAGGTCTTGAACGCGTCGATGGCCGTTTGCCAATCGCCGCTCAACTCCGGCAGGCCCTGCGCGTAGGCGTTGCCGGTGATGGGCGCAGGCGGGGATGCTTTCGCTTCGATCCCGTCCAGAGCGGCACCAAGGATGGCGGTCAGCAGCAGATAGGGGTTTACATCGCCGCCGGCGACGCGGTGTTCGATGCGTTTGGCCTGCGGCGCACCACCAGGGATGCGGATCGCGGCGGTGCGGTTTTCATAGCCCCAGCAGATTTGCATGGGCGCGTGGCTGCCGGGAACAAGCCTGTCATAACTGTTGGCGTGCGGTGCGAGGATCAACTGGCTGGCGGGCATTGCGGCAAGGCAGCCAGCGACGGCCGCTCTGAGGTGATCCGTGCCTGTCATCGCGGAATTGTCGAAGATATTGTGGTGATCGCGATCAAGGATCGAGAAATGCACATGTAGCCCGCTGCCGCTTTCCCCGGCGAAGGGTTTGGCCGCAAATGTCGCGCCCAGCCCGTGTTTGCGCGCCACGCCGCGCACGAGCAGTTTGAACAGCCACGCATCGTCTGCCGCGCGCATCATGTCATCCACATGCATCAAATTGATCTCGAATTGCCCGTTGCCCGCTTCGGAGGTCGCGGCATCGGCGGGAATGCCCATTGCCTCGCAGCCTGTGTAGAGATCGTTGAAGAACGGCTCGAACCGGTCCAGTTCTTCCAGCGACAGGATGGTCGTGCCAATGGTGGGTTTACCGGTTTGCGGATCAGGCGGCGGCGCTGGGCGTTTTGCGCTGGCGTCAAAGAGATAGAACTCCATTTCCGTGGCGACCACAGGCGTCCATTGATGCGCGCGATAGCGGGTTTGCACAGCCGCAAGCGCGTGGCGGGGATCGCCTGCAAAGGGCGTAGCGTCATCATTGTAAAGGCTGACGGGGATCAGGCTCGCCCCGGCAAGCCAGGGCGCTGGCAGCGGGCCGCGCTCTGTCATCTGCAGCACGCCATCGGCGTCGCCGCTTTCGAAAACAAGCGGGCTGCCGTCGATATCGGCGCCTTCGATATCGCAGTTGAGCGCGGATAGCGGCATGCGCGCGCCGCCGTTGGCGATCTTGCTGGCGTGGGTGGCGGGCAGCCGTTTGCCGCGTGCGATACCGTTGAGGTCACAGGCGGCGAGGCGCAGAGAGGTGATGTCGGGCTGTGCGGTGAGCCATGCGGCCAGGTCTGTCATGGATCACCGGATGATATTCAGCCGCATGGCCAGTTTGGCGCGGCGCTCGGAGGGCAGGTGACGGTTCAGGTGTCTGTTCACCAGCCCGAAAAAGCCGATGACGATCAGCGTCAGAATGATGAAATACCCCGCCAGAATGGGGTAGGGCACGAAAGGGTTGAAGGTCTTGTCGGCAAAGTAATTGGCATAATAGAGCGCATCGCCCCGCTGCTGCCAGGCCGGAAAGCCGGAAAAGAAGACCAGCGTGGTGGCATGAAAGAGAAAGATCGCCTCATTGGTATAGGCAGGCCAGGCCAGACGCAGCATGGTAGGCCAGATGATCCTGAGAAACCGCGCCCGCCCCGTAAAGCCGTAGGCATCGGCAGCTTCCACATCGCCCTTGGGCACTGAACGCAGCGCGCCGTAGAAGATCTCGCCCGAGTAGGCGGCGGTATTGAAAAAGAGCACCACCAGCGCACCAGCCCAGGCTGCTGTGAAGGGGCTGAAAACGGGGGCGACCTGTTTGAGGGACAAAAAGCAGAAATAGGCGAAGAAGAACTGGATAAAGAGTGGCGATCCGCGAAAGACGAAAATGAACCATTCGGCGGGTTTTTTCAAAAGCGGGTTGGCGGAGGCTTTGCCAAGGGCCAGCACCGTGGCCAGCACAAAGCCTGAAGCCAGCGCCAGAACGCCGAAATAGATGTTCCACAGCATGCCCGAGCCGATCAGGGTGAACTGCTGGCAGAGGGTGAAATTGTCGCGCGGCAACAGCCGCTCGCCGATACCGATCGAACGCAGCCCGTAATCGGCAATGGTCTGAAAACAGTCTTCCATCACGTCGCCGCCTTGCGTTGGGCTTCACCGCCGGTGGTGGCCTGCCCGTGGCTGAGCCGCTGCATGACCCGTTCCAGAAACACTTCGGACACGCGGGTGAAGAGCAGGTAGAACACCAGCAGGAACAGGAAGTACCACATGCGCCAGTCTCCATGCGGGTAATCGGTGAAGCGTGCGGTTTTCGATCCGCCAAGTTCACGTGCCCAATAGACGATATCCTCGACCCCCAGCAGAAACAGCAGCGGCGTGGCCTTGATCAGCACCATCCACAGATTGCCGAGACCCGGCAGCGCATAGACCCACATTTGCGGCACCATGATGCGCCAGAAGGTCTGGCGGCGGGACATGCCATAGGCTTCGGCGGTTTCCAGCTGCGCATGGGGCACAGCGCGCATGGCCCCGAACAGCACATTGGCGGCAAAGGCGCCGAAGACAATGGCGAAGGTCAGCACGGCCGTAGCAAAGCCATACATTTCGTGGACCCATTGATCGGCGGTACCCAGCGGCATCTTGGCGGCGGCGCAGACAACAAAGTCATTGCCCTGGCGCACAGGCTCGGTCCAGTCGGGACATTTCACTTTGTGGCGCAGGTATTCGATGGCCTGATCGAGCGCGATAACGAAAAACAAAAAGAACGCGATGTCCGGCACCCCGCGCACGATGGCGATATAACCTTTGCCCAGCCAGCGCAGGGGTGCGAAATGCGCCCGCGCGGCAGAGGCGCCCGCAAAGCCGAAGGCCAGCGCTGTCGGCGCGGTGATGGCCAGCAGCGTCAACACGGTCAGGACAGACCAGTAGAGCGACATATGTTTGGTCGTCGTCAAATAGCAGCTTAGCCAGCTGAGGCCGCTAAGCTGGGACGGGTCGGTGCAGAAACTGAACATCAGGCTTTCTTTATTGGCTTGCCTATGGTTGCCGGATATCAGGGGCCACGCCAAGATGGAAACGCACCCTAGCGCGACTTTTCTGCGGTTATGGAGGGTTTGATGAGCATCGCCAAACGCAAGATTTTGGTCATCGGAGCCGGTGTGATCGGTGCCGCTGCCGCCTTTGAGCTGGCTGCGCGCGGTGCGCAGGTGCAGATGATCGACGCCGGGCGGGCGCGGGCAACGGATGCCAGTTTCGGCTGGATCAACGCCTCTTTTTTTCAGACGCCGGAGTATCTGGCGCTGCGGGTTGCGGGGATCGAGGCCTATCGCCGTTTGGCAGGCAGGCTGCCTGAGTTACCGGTCTCATGGTGCGGCAGCCTGGCCTGGGAGTTTGGCGGTACAGAGCTTGAAGCGCAGTATGCGGCGCTGAGCGCTGCTGGGCATCCCTGCCGTCTGCTGACCGGCGACGAGATTGCACCGCTGGAGCCTGATCTGGGTACGGTGCCGGAGCGCGCTATTCACTTTACCAGCGAGGCGGCAGCAGAGCCGTCCGCCTTGGCGCGGACGCTGTTGAAGGCCTCGGGCGCACAGTTGCTAAGCGGGGTGCAGGTCACGGGGTTTTGCCAATCAGATGAGCAGGTTACCGGGGTGACAACGAACGCGGGCCGCTTTGATGCTGACTGTGTGATCGTGGCGGCTGGCACCGGCAGCGCGGCCTTGCTGAGCGAGGTGGGCGTGGCTTTGCGGCTGCTGACGCGCCCGGCTTTGGTGCTGCATACGGAGCCGGTCAAGCTGCGCCTGCGGCACATATTGGCGACGGATTTCGGTGAGGTGCGTCAGCTTCCCTCCGGCGCGTTGACCACACCTGCGGTGATCGGACATCAGAGCGACAGCGCCGAGGCGGTGGCGCATCCTGAGCAGGCGGCATCCGTGTCGATGACGCGGTTGCGGGCGCTGTTTCCGGATGCGGAGCTGAGGCTGCGCGAGATGCAACTGGCGTATCGGCCGGTGCCGCAGGATGGGTTTCCCGCGGTCGGGCAGGTGTTGCCGGGGCTTTACACGGCGGTGATGCATTCAGGCATCACGCTGGCGGCGGTCATGGGCGATTTCATCGCCCGCGAAGTGCTGGACCAGGAGCGTATCGCGCAGCTGGGCAGCTATCGCCCGCAACGGTTTGCGCAGGAACGGTTTGCGCAGGGGTGATCTTACCCGGTCCAGCCCAAAGCGGCGGATATCGAGGTGATCGATTGCAGCAAGGGGACAGTCACGCTGCGTGTCGGCGTGCCGCCTGCGCGCGCGGTGCCCAGCAGGTCAACCTGCAGATTATGGATGCGTTCCAAAGTGTTGCGGTTGCGGTCGAACTGACGCCGGAAGCGTGGAAAGCGGGTGCACAGATCGGGGTCACTGGTCAGAAAGCTGACAGCGGCGCAGGTGCGGTCATATTCGGCGCAAAGGGCTGTGGTCATGCGCGCGCGGGTGTTTTCATCCGCCACCAGACCTGCGTAGAGCCGGGCGATGGACAGATCCGTCTGATACAGCGATTTTTCCACCTCATCGACGACCAGTCGAAACAGGGGGTGTCTGGCATACATATCCGCCAGAACCTTGTCGCCACGGTCGCGGCGCACCTGCCGGAACCTGTCCATGGCAGAGCCAAATCCATACCAGCCGGTGATCAGGTGACGGTTTTGCGACCAGGCGAAGACCCAGGGGATTGCGCGCAGATCGGCCAGGGTGGCGGCGCCGAAGCGGCGCGCAGGGCGTGATCCGATGCGCAGGCGTGCCAATTCGTCCACCGGGCTGGCCTGCTGGAAATAGTCTACAAAGCCGGGGGTGTTCAGCAGGGCCGTATAGGTGGTTTGCGACAGGCCGGAGAGGGCATCAAATGCGTCCTCGAATTCGGGCTGATGCGGGGCGTGCCGGGCGTGTGCGGAATGCTGAAAGCTGCTGGCGGCGAGCAGTTCCAGATGCGCAGCGGCGGTTCCCCGGTTGGCATAGTTGTGCGACACAACTTCACCCTGTTCGGTCAGCCGCAGCCTGCCGCCGATGGTTCCGGCGGGCTGGGCGGCGATGGCGCGTTCGGTCGGGGCGCCGCCGCGGCTGACGGAACCGCCACGTCCGTGGAAGAACCGCGGTGTCAGCCCGTGGGCGTCCAGGGTTCGGGCGATCCGGCGCTGTGCGCGGTCCAGCTCCCATGTGGAAGTCAGATAGCCGCCGTCCTTGTTGCTGTCCGAATAACCCAGCATGATTTCGATGGATTTGCCGCGCCGCGTCAGGCTGCGCCGGGCCAGAGGAACCTGCAACAGCGCATCCAGAATGGCCGGCGCGTTGCGTAGATCCTCGATGGTCTCGAAGAGCGGAACCACCGACAGATCCAGCGTTTCGGCGCCATAGCCTGCGTAGCGCGCCAGCAGAAAGACCGCGAGCACATCATCGGCAGATTGGGTCATGGACAGGATGAAAGGCCCGATTGCCTCTGGGTCCGGTCCGGTTTGCGCCGACCTGATGCGGCGGAGCAGCGCCAGGGTTTCGACGGTCATGGGCTGCAGGCGCGCATCCTGGGCGAGAGGCAGGGCAGGGTCGATCAGATCGCGGCGCAGGCGGTCTGACCATTGCGGCGTGGCCTCTTCCGTTGCATCACCGGTCTCGGCCCAGATATCGGCCAGCGCCGCATTGGTCACAGAGGCGTTCTGGCGAATATCCAGCGTGACGGTGCGAAACCCAAAGACCGATGCCTGCCAGCGGATACGGCGCACAAAACGGCGCGCCAGAGTGGCGGCGCCCACGGCGCACAGGGCCGCATCGACCGCATCAAGATCGGCGATGAACTGCCCGATGTCGTCATAGCTGTCGCCTTGCAGGCGCAGATTGATGGCGGTCACGGCCCGGCGGATGGTTTCATTTGCGTTCCGCTCGTTCACCGGGGCGGCGGAGATGATCTTGTCCAGCGCGGCGCGATGGGTTTGCGGAATATCGGTGATATGATCGCTGAGGCTAAGCTTGGCAGCAGCTGCGTTGAGCATCTCAGAATAGCGCGCAATGCTGGCGGCGCGTCCCCGGCGCAGTGCCAGATCGGTCATTTCAACCGTCACATTGGGATTGCCATCGCGATCACCGCCGATCCAGCTGTGAAAGCGGATGCAGGGTGTGGATTCGGGCAAGGACCCGAAGCGGTCCTCGGCGGCCTGTTCGAAAGCTTCGAATACCTGCGGCACCGCATCAAAGATACTGTCGCGAAAGAACTGCAGCCCCCAGTCGATTTCATCCGACAGGGTCGGGCGTTCGAGGCGCAGCTCGCCGGTCAGCCACAGCAGGTCAATCTCGCTTTCGAGCCCTTCGAGAATTGCGGCGCGTTCGCGCGCGGTCCAGCGATGGGTTTCAAGCTTGGTCAGATCCCGGTAGATGCGGCGGTGAATTTCAAGGACCGTCACCCGTTTGGCTTCCGTAGGGTGGGCGGTCAGAGTCGGGCCGACGGACAGCCCCTCGGCGTGGGCTGCAAAGGTTTTCGCGTCCAGATCCGGCTGCGCGAAGGCCTGCGCAAAGCTGCCGGGAACCGAGGCGGCACCGGTGTCATTTTCCGCCTGTCTGCGATCGCGGATGGCGATGTTTTCATCGGCTATGCGCAGCAGCTGAAACCAGATGGTCAGCGCTTGCAGGTATGGCGTCGCCCCGGCGCCGGCAGGGATGTCGCTGCCCGAGCCATCGGCGAACCACTCGGCCACCTGAGGCGCCCGGTTTGCCAGAACATTTTGCCACAGGCTGGCGAGCGTGTCGCGCAGATTACCGGCGTAAGGGTCGCCGCCCACCTCGCGCATTGCGGTTGTCGGATGGGCGGCAGGCATCAGATCACCCTGTCGCGCGGCGTAGTGCCGGAAAAGAAATCCGCCAGATTGTCGAGCACGCGGAAGCCCATGGCCTCGCGCGCTTCGCGTGTGGCAGAGCCAAGATGCGGCAACATCACCAGATTGTCGCATTGCATCAGATCGGGGGCGATGCGCGGCTCGCCGTCAAAGACGTCAAGCGCCGCCCCGCCGATGGTGTCGAACATCAAGGCCTGGGTCAGCGCGTGTTCGTCGATCACTTCACCACGCGCCGTGTTGATCAGGAAGGCATCCTCTTTCATCATCTCAAGCCTGCGGGCGTTGATCAGATGGCGGTTTGCCGCCCCGCCGGGGCAGTGCAGCGAAACAAAGTCGCATTGCGGCAGCAGATCTTCGACGGAATCCGCCTGTGTGGCATTGCATTGCGCCAGCACTTCCGGGGCGACAGCGGAGCGGTTCTGCACCACGATATTCATGCCGAACCCGTGGTGGGCGCGTTTGGCCATGGCCTGACCGATGCGTCCGTATCCGATGATCCCAAGCGTCTTGCCGGACACTTTGGTGCCCACCAGATGGGTCGGGCGCCAGCCGGTCCAGCGGCCCTCGCGCACTTCGCGTTCGCCTTCACCTGCGCGCCGGGCCACCATGAGCATCAGCGTCATGGCGATATCGGCAGTGCATTCGGACAAAACATACGGGGTGTTGGTGACGGTGACGCCATTGTCACGGGCGGCGGCCTCGCAGATGTGGCTGTAGCCGACACCGTAGTTGCCGATGATCCTGGCCTGCGGTTTGCGCACGTCAAAGACATCGGCACCCAGCTTGTCGGTCACCGTTGGCAGAACCGCGTCATAGTGCTTCAACGCGTCGCGCATCTCGGGCGCCGCCAGAGGCTTGTCGGCGGTGTTGAAGGTTGCATCATACTGGCGGGCGATCTGCGCTTCGACGGCGGCGGGCCAGCGGCGGGTGACAAGAACGGAGGGTTTGACCATGGCTCAGGCTGCCTTTCCCATGACTTTGGCGACGGTTTCGCCGATCACCGCGGGGTTTTCCGCGACGGTCACACCGACGTTGGAGAGAATCTCGACCTTTTCGGAGGCGCTTTCGCCAAAGGCGGAGATGATCGCGCCCGCGTGGCCCATGGTGCGGCCTTTGGGGGCGGTCAGACCGGCGACATAGGCTACCACCGGCTTGGTCACATGATCGCGGATATAGTCGGCTGCTTCGGCTTCCTGCGGGCCGCCGATTTCGCCGATCATGCAGATCACATCGGTATCCGGGTCATTCTCGAACCGCTCAAGAATGTCCTTGAAGGACGAGCCGTTGATGGGATCGCCGCCGATGCCGACCGAGGTGGAGACGCCCAGCCCCAGTTCTTTCAACTGTGCGGCGGCCTCATATCCCAGCGTGCCGGAGCGACCGATGATACCTACGTTGCCGGGCAGATAGATATGCCCCGGCATGATCCCCAGCAGCGCCTTGCCGGGAGAGATAGTGCCGGCGCAGTTGGGACCGGTCAGAACCATGCGGCGATCCTTGGGGTAGCGCATCATATAGCGCTTCACCCGGATCATATCGCCAGCGGGGATGCCATCGGTGATGCACACGCAATAGCGGATGCCGCCGTCTGCCGCTTCCATGATGGAATCAGCAGCAAAGGGGGGCGGCACGAAAACCAGGCTGGCCTCTGCGCCGGTGGCGGCAACCGCATCCTTGACGGTATCGAAAACCGGAACGCCTTCGACCTTTTCGCCGCTTTTGCCCGGCACAACGCCGCCAACGACATTGGTGCCGTAGTCCAGCATGTCCTTTGTGTGGAACCGGGCCATGCGGCCGGTGATGCCCTGGACGATGACTTTGGTGTCGCGATCAAGAAGAATGCTCATTTGATGGCCCTCATACGTGTGGCTTGGGACAAATCGTTCTGCCAGGCGCCCACGGCGCGCTCGGCGGCTTCCATCAGGGTGCTGGCCCGAATGATCGGCAGGCCGGACTTGGCGAGGATCTTTTGACCTTCCTCGACATTGGTGCCGGCCAGTCGCACGATTACCGGCACTTCGACCTGCACCTCTTTCAGGGCCTGTACGACGCCTTCGGCAACCCAGTCGCAACGGTTGATCCCGGCAAAGATGTTGACCAGCACGGCCTGCACATTGCTGTCCGACATTACCAGACGAAACGCCTTGGCCACCCGTTCCGGTGTGGCGCCGCCGCCGATGTCGAGGAAATTCGCAGGCTCGCCGCCTGCCAGCATGATCGTATCCATGGTGGCCATGGCCAGGCCTGCGCCGTTGACGATGCAGCCGATATTGCCGTCCAGACCCACATAGCTGAGGCCACGATCTGCTGCCCGGCTTTCGCGCGGGTCTTCCTGGGATTTGTCACGCAGCTCGCTGATCTGCGGGTGACGAAAGAGCGCGTTGTCGTCAAAGGTCATCTTGGCATCGAGCGCGATCACCCGGTCGTCGCCGGTGACCACCAGCGGATTGATCTCGACCATGGTTGCATCCAGTTCCGAAAAGGCGCGGTAGCAGCCCATAAGGGTGCGCACCATCTGGCTGACCAGCCCGGGCGCGATGCCAAGGGCGAACGCAATCTCGCGGGCCTGAAATTTCTGCAGACCTACCGCAGGTTCGACCGTGGAGCGCACGATGGTATCGGGTTTCTGCGCGCTGATTTCCTCGATTTCCATGCCGCCTTCGGCGCTGGCGACGATCATGATGCGCTGGCTGGAGCGGTCCATGACGAAGCCGAGGTAGTATTCGCGTTCGATGGGCACGGCGGCCTCGACATAGACGCGGTAGATGCCCTTGCCCTCGGCGCCGGTTTGATGCGTGACCAGCTTGCGCCCGAACATTTCTTCGGAGGCTTCCTGAATTTCATTGTCGCTGTCGCAAAGTTTGACGCCGCCCGCCTTGCCGCGTCCACCTGCGTGGACCTGCGCCTTGACGATCCATTTGTCGCCGCCCAGTTCACGGGCGCGGTAGGCTGCCTGCTCCGGCGAGTAGGCAAGTGCGCCGGGGGGGACTTCTACTCCGAAACCGGACAGAATGTCCTTGGCCTGATATTCGTGGATATCCATGGGGTTGGCTCCTTATTCGGCTGCGATGGCCACGCCGTAATGGCGGTGCAACACATCATTGATTGCGTCCTGATCGATCGTTCCACCCAGTTCGGTGATGGCGCTGGCAAAGCGGGTCACGATATCCTGGATGGCATGGCGATTGAGCTGATTGAGTATGCCGATGCGGACCTGAACCGGCGCGCTGAGCGTCGGCCAGATGCCGAAGTTCCGGGCCCGGCAGTTCTGGACCAGCTCCATCTCGCGCCCGGCCAGATCACCCGGCAGGTTCAGCACCACCAGCGAGGTCATGTCCGAAGTGACGGTGCAGCCCATCGCCTCAACCGCTTCGCGCAGGGCTGCCTCGTGGCGGGTGTAGTCCGCGGCACGTTTGGCGACGGTCTGCTCCAGCGTCAGACGCAGCGATTCGTGGAAGGCGGCAACGGCATAGCCGGAATGGGTGCGATGGTATGTGCCCTGCGCTGCATCCTGCCCGTCGATGATGCCCCAATGGCGGGCCTCGAAAATCGGGTGATTGGCATAGGTTGAGGTGCCGGATGCTTTCAAGCTGTCGATAAAGCGGTCGGTGAAGGACACCGGCGCGTAGGTCAGCGGCAGGCAGCAGATACCTTTCTGCGGGCAAGACGCCCAGCCTGCGACCCCGGGGAAGTCGTCAATGCGGAAATCCTCGACGCCCAGGGAGGACACAGCGTCGATCAATCCCATGACCCCGTGACGGTCGCAGGCATCTGAAAACCCTTGCAGATCGTTTGTACGCCCCGATCCGGTTTCCCAATGCGCCATGAAGGCCCATTTGGGTTTATGTTCGGCCAGCGCTTGTTCGATGATCTGGCCGCTGACCGATTGCCCATGCGGCACCTCGATCACGGTAACGGATGCGGCTTGCGGGTTCATCGGGTCTGCCGCCAGCTCGTCAGCGGTTGCGGCCTTGATGCGCAACGTCAGCGCATCGATGCCCGAGAAGGTTCCGTTGGCGAAGGCCACGACCCGGTCGCCGGGGCGCACGGCTGAGAACATCATGTCAAGCGCGGTCCAGCCGGTGCCGGCGGCGCCGAAGGTGTGGACATTGTCAGTGCCCCAGATTTCGCGCAGCATGTGCTTGCACTCGACCATGCCGCGCAGAACATCTGCGTGCATGTGATCGGCGACGCCTGCGGCAGCAAAGCGCGCCAGAACACGGGCATCGGTATTGCCGGGGCCAGGGCCAGCGGCCAGCGTTTCGGGGATTTCCAGCTGTGCAAACATGGGATCGGTCATCGTTGGCGTCCTTTGTGTTTGAAGTTGCCCTTACGAAAGCCGAGCTTGCGAAATGGGGCAACGTCGCTTACTCCTGCTTTTGGGTATCTATATGTATGGGAAAAAACTTACCCATTGGTGTAAGTATTCGGTTGTATACCGAGAAACGCTCCATACTTATGGGTAGTAAACTGTGAATCGCGAAGGAATTTCAGATGGTTACCGAAGAGGTGCGTCCGATTGAGGTCATGCTGGCGGATCGAAACCCGCTGGTTCTGTCTGCCATGTCGGAGATTTTCGAACGCGATCCGCGATTCTCGCTGGTGGCCACCTCGGCCACCGCCGAAGGGTTTCTGGGCATGGTGATGCGCGTGTCGGTGGATGTGGGGGTGATCGACTGGAACCTGCCCGTGCTGGGCGGGGCCAAGCTGATCGAAGTGCTGCGCGAGCAGGAGCGCGCGCCGAAGCTGGTGGTCTACGGCGATGATGGCACCGACTTGCCACGGCTGGCGATGACCGCGGGCGCGGCGGGCTTTGCCGCGCGGTCGGGCGAAGTGGACGGGTTGCTGGCCACCTGCGCCGATGTGGCGGCGGGCAAGATGGTGTTTCCGTTCATCGATGTGCGCGAGTTGCAGGCCGACCCGATGCAGACCCTCAGCCGCAAGGAACGGGTGATGCTGGAGGCGCTGTCGAAAGGGCTGACCAATCGCGAATTGTCGCGCGAATTGGGCATCTCGACCAACACCGTCAAATTCCACCTGTCGAACCTTTACGACAAGCTTTCGGTCAAGAACCGGGCGCAGGCGATTGCGTTTTTCTACTCGTCCCGAATTCCCGGTCAGGTTGAGTAATCATATTTCGTTTGTATGCAATTGTGCGCAATAAAATTTCTTGACAGCGCGTGAAAACGCCCTTTTGTCTGGCCGCCATCTTGAATGCCCAAATCAACAGGAGTGGCCACCATGAGCTTTCACCCAATCGAGCAGGCGCCGGGACGTCTGAACCGC
>JBCCUH010000006.1:0-19842 GCA_039197405.1 Pseudomonadota bacterium | reverse complement strand
GTGCTTCGATATCCATTGGTCCGCCGGGGGCTGCAATGACAAGCGTTCCGTCACCGGTTGCGGTGAATTCCGCGGTGTCACCGGCGGGCGAACCTTCACCAAAGACGGTGATCGCGCCTGGCTGGTTCAGGTCGATGTCGCGCGCTGTCAGACCCAGTGCAAGTCCATGTAGCGACGCATTTCGTCCCGTCACGAGTGCCT
Organism: Pseudomonadota bacterium; assembly: GCA_039197405.1. Lineage (GTDB taxonomy): Bacteria > Pseudomonadota > Alphaproteobacteria > Rhodobacterales > Rhodobacteraceae > Planktotalea. The sequence goes on along the minus strand of JBCCUH010000006.1, from coordinate 19,641 downwards.
GCAGGCCGAGGGCGCGATCCGTGGACGTTTGCCCCAGAAGCTCTGGTGAAATCTTCCCGTCGCTGGCGGCTGGCACCAGTTCGCAGCGCTGCGCCCCCTCGTCATTGGTGATAGTGAAATGATCGCCTGCGTGCATCTGTACAAGGATCGCGCCAGCGCCTTCGACCACGTATCGCTCTGTTCCGCGAGGCAGGGAAAACACGCGCGGCTCGACAATCACGCTTGCTTTGGGTGGCCCCGGCCGCACCTGTAGATGATCGTCCAGCATGTTGCTTCCTTACTGCACAAGATTTGCATCTGTGGAAAAATTGTTTAATCGTGAGAATAATCTGATTTCCTGAGAGTCGGCAAATGTTTTCCGAGGGCTTGTCGTGCGCAACCATCACATTATTCCACAGGGGTGCAGATTATTGGCGGCGTCCGCACCTGAATTTTACATCAAGGCTATGTGTTACCTCCGCGCCTTATTGAGCGCTGCATCCTTGCCGCTCGTTTGCCCGATCACCCTGAAACCAATCAATCGGGCCCGTACGTGAGCGCGCTTGGCCTTGGTCTGATCGCCGCACTCATGTGGGGGTTTCACGACATTTGCGTGCGGTTCGTCAGCCAGAACACGCCGCTTATGGCGTCGCTTTTGACCGTGCTAGTTGCCGGAACGGGGTTCCACATCATCCTGATGTTCTCGCAGGATGCTTTCACGCCGCTTCCTTCATCCGTGGCCCGGATGTCTGCGTTGTCGGGCACCTTCTTTTTGTTGGCAAGCCTTGGGCTTTACGGCGCATTTCAAAGAGGGCCGGTCCGGCTGGTCGCGCCGATTATTGCCAGCTATCCCATTCTGTCGGTGGCATGGGCGGTGTTTCAGGGCCGCGAGGTATCGTTTTTCCAGCTGTTGGCGGTTCTGGCGATTATCGTTGGCGTCTCGGTGGTTGCTGCTTTGTCGGATGAAAACCAAGGCGACATGCCTCGCAAAGGCCCGACGATTTTGCTGGCAATGATTGCATCCATCGGCTTCGCCGCCACTTTTGCCTTGGGTCAGCAGGCCAGCGCGGCGGCGGGGGAAATGCCCGTTACCCTGATCACGCGGCTGTGCGCCATCGGTCTGCTGGTGATGGGCATGGCTGCCCTGAAGCTTCCGTTCTGGCCGGGGCGCGCGGCCTTGCCTGTTCTAGTGCTGATGGGGGTGGCTGATGGTATCGCGCTACTCTGTGTTCTTGCGGCAGGGCATCTGCCCGACGCGCAATATGCGTCGGTCGCAAGTTCAACCTTCGGGTTGCTGACAATTGTACTGGCCTGGCTTTTCCTGCGCGAAAAACTCTCCGCGAGCCAATGGGCGGGCTGCGCTGCGGCCTTCGCCGGGATTGGCTATCTTGCCCTATGACGGCGATTTGCGCCGGGCCCTGAGCCTGGTTGCGGTCATGCCGTATTCGCGTTTGATCGCCAGGTTCAAGGCGCTGGACGATGTGAACCCGGTCGCGATGGCAATATCGACCATCGACATTTGCGTCTCTTCGACCAGCGCGCGCGCTTTCTTGGTGCGCAATTGCTTGTAGAACCGGGCCGGTGTCTGATTGAAAACCTGTTTGAACATCCGTTCCAGATGCCGGGTCGATATATCTGCGTTTTGCGCCAGCGCGCCGATGTTCAGCGGCGAATCCAGCGAATGCTCCATGGCTTCAACCGCAGCCTTGAGCCGGGTGTCGGTCAAAGCAGGCATGGCGGTAATATCGCGCGGTTGATCGGCCTGCGCAGTTCGCACCACGGGCAACAGCAGGCGATTGCTCAGTTCAGCCACATCAGATGCTGCCAGATACGGCGTGATGAGCGATATGATCATCTCGGTGGTCGCCCCGCTACCGGCGCAGGTCATCACGCCGCCAGAGGTTTCCATCAAACGGTTGGTCAGGCTGGGATGATCGCCAGCTTCCGTCAATGCAATGGCGTCCCGCCAATGAGTTGTCACATTGCCACGGGGGGCATTAGTGCGCTGGATATAGGCGGTCGCAGCCTCTGACAGCAAGACAACGGCGCGCGCGAGCCGGGTCATTTGCCTTAGCCGGGAATACCACAGACCGGCAGACCCGCTGCGCCCTCCGGTGACAACTAGCACGTCGCTGAGACCGTGATCGCGCACCAGCGGCTCGGCCCGGGCGATCATCCCGCAACTTCCGGCGATCAGGCCAGGAGTCTCAGAGACGTATTTCCAGGAAAAGGCCACCTGACCCAATACCTCGTTTGCGCAATCGAGTGTCTGCGCGACGCCGGCTGCCTCGCTTTCGCGAAACCCACGTCCTACATAAATCTCGAAACTGAGCAACGGACCAGTCCTGTGTGTTATGCGGTTGGGCAGCGGCGCGTTGGCAACCTGCTCAACCCGGTTTATCGTCAACCAGGTTCATCCACCCAGCCGCAAGCTGCCGCTCATGGGCGACGACAGCATTTTTCATCAACATGGAAACAGTCACCGGTCCGACACCGCCGGGAACGGGCGTTATCCAGCCAGCTACGGATTTCACAGCATCCGTGTCGACGTCGCCGACGATGCGGACCGATCCGTCGTCATCGGTGATCTGGTTGATGCCAATGTCGATGACGACCGCGCCGGGTTTGATCATGTCGGGCCCGACAAGGTGGGCCTTGCCGACAGCGACGATTACCACATCGGCGCGACGCGAATGCATCGCAACCGACCGTGTCATGTGGTGGCAGACCGTGACTGTGGCGCCTTCGGCCATGAGCATCATCGCCGCTGGTTTACCGACGATCTCCGAATGGCCGATCATGACGATCTCCAGACCTTGCAGATCGAGACCTGATTCCCTGATCAATTCGACGCTGGCGGCAGCCGTGCAGGGTGCCAGCGCCACGTCGGAATAGACAATGTTGCCGATGGAGGCAGGGTTCATTCCCTCGACGTCCTTGAAGGGATGCACTGCTGATTGCAGGGACCGGATGTTGATATGATCAGGAACAGGGCGTTGCAGGATGATCCCGAGAACGTCTGGGTCATCATTCATCGCCTGAATCATCTGTTTGGCTTCAGCTTGTGTCGTCGCCTCATCCCAGACGATCTGTTCGAACGGCAGCCCCGCCCGCTCGGCGCCGCGCGCCTGATTGCGGACGTAGACAGCTGTTTCAGGCACATCGCCGATGCAAATCGACACAAGGCGCCCCAAGACGGATTGCTGCTCGAAATACGATTTGCATTCAGCCAGAATACGCGTCGCCACGCGTTTCCCGTCCATCACATGGTGGTGTGAGTCGTGGTTTGTCACCTGAGGTTTCTCCTTCAAACCAAGGCACGTCGAGCCAAGCATTTCCAGTGCTATTCGTCGCATGATTATTCACATGGGGCAACTATTATTCACTTGGAGAAAATAACAGGTTACGTGAGTTTTGCGCGCCCCTCTGCGTCCCACATAACAGAAATGCAGCGCGCCGGAAGGGGCGCGCCGCCAAAGCCCTGGCGGGCATATGACCTTATTCGGCGGCCTCGGCATAGCTGTCCATAGGCGGGCATGTGCAGGTGAGATTGCGGTCGCCCCAGACGTTGTCGACGCGGTTTACCGGCGGCCAGTATTTGTCCACTCGGAATGCGCCAGGAGGGAAGCAACCAATTTCGCGAGAATAGGGCCGGTCCCATTCTTTAACGAGGTCTTCCATCGTGTGCGGTGCATTCTTCAGCGGATTGTTCTCGCCGTCGATCTCGCCGTTTTCGATCTCGGCGATCTCGGCACGAATGGCCAGCATCGCATCACAGAAGCGGTCCAGCTCGGCTTTGGTCTCGGACTCGGTCGGCTCGATCATCAGCGTTCCGGACACCGGCCAGCTCATGGTTGGGGCATGAAAGCCATTGTCGATCAGGCGTTTGGCGATGTCGTCCACCGTCACATGGGCGCTGTCTGCAAAGGGGCGTGTGTCGATGATGCACTCATGTGCGACACGGCCTGTCGGGCCCTTATACAGAACGTCATATGCGCCTTCGAGCCGCTTGGCGATGTAATTGGCATTCAAGATCGCAACGCGGGTGGCCTGTGTCAGACCTTCGCCGCCCATCATCAGGCAATAGGCCCAGGAAATCGGCAGAAGCGAGGGTGACCCATAGGGTGCCGCAGACACAGCGCCTGTGCCACCGTTGGGGTCGCCCGGAAGATGCTTGATCAGATGTTCCTTGACACCAATCGGACCCATGCCGGGCCCGCCTCCGCCATGGGGGATGCAGAAGGTCTTGTGCAGGTTGAGGTGGCTGACGTCACCGCCAAGATCGCCGGGACGGCTAAGGCCGACCATGGCGTTCATATTCGCGCCATCGATATATACCTGACCGCCGCGTTCATGCACGATCTTGCAGACCTCGATCACGGTTTCTTCGAAAACACCGTGGGTTGATGGGTAGGTGATCATGCAGCCGGCAAGGTTATCTGCATGCTGTTCGGCCTTGGCGCGGAAATCCTCGACGTCGATATCACCGTTCTCAGCAGATTTCACCGGGACGACTTTCCAGCCGACCATCTGAGCAGAGGCCGGGTTGGTGCCATGGGCGCTCATCGGGATGAGGCAGATATTGCGATGGTCTTCGCCATTGGCGCGGTGATACCCTGCAATGGTCAGAAGCCCCGCATATTCACCCTGCGCACCGGAATTAGGCTGCATTGAAATCGCGTCGTAGCCAGTGACATCACAGAGTTTCGAAGACAGGTCTTCGATCATCTCCGTGTAGCCCTGCGCCTGATCGGCGGGGACGTAGGGGTGCAGTAGTGAAAACTCATCCCATGTAACCGACATCATCTCGGCGGCGGAATTAAGCTTCATTGTGCAGGACCCCAGCGGGATCATCGCGCGGTCAAGCGCAAGATCCCGGTCCGCCAAGCGGCGCATGTAGCGCATCATCTCGGTCTCGGCCCGGTTCATGTGAAAGACCGGATGGGTGAGATACTCTGACGTGCGGATCAGCTTCTCGGGCACCGAGTAATGGGGGGTATAATCCTTGTCGTCGCGGGTGATACCGAAAGCGCGCCAGACCGCTTCGATCGTGGCAGGGCGCGTGCGTTCGTCAAGGGTGATACCGACCTGCGTGTCGCCGACCGCGCGCAGGTTGATCTCTTCCTCGACAGCCGATTTCATGACCGCTTTCTGCAGCGCGCCAACCTCGACCGTGATCGTGTCGAAATAGGTGGCCGGGCGCACCTCGAAACCAGCATCCTTCAAACCTTCAGCGAGGCGGACGGTTTTGCGGTGAATCCGCTGTGCGATGGCCTTGAGGCCCTCTGGACCGTGGAAGACCGCGTAAAAACCCGCCATCACGGCCAGCAAAGCCTGCGCGGTGCAGACGTTGGAGGTGGCTTTCTCGCGGCGGATATGCTGCTCGCGGGTTTGCAGGCTAAGCCGGTAGGCGCGGTTGCCGTGGCTGTCGATGGAGACACCGACGATGCGGCCGGGCATGTTGCGCGCATAGGCCTGTTTGGTCGCCATATAGGCGGCGTGCGGGCCGCCATAGCCGACAGGCACACCAAAGCGCTGGGTCGAGCCGACCGCGATGTCCGCGCCCATGGCGCCGGGTTCTTTGAACAGTGTCAGCGACAGAGGGTCGGCTGCGATAATGCCGATGGCCTTGTTGTCGTGAAGATCTGCAATCGGATCAGTGAAATCGCGCAGACGCCCGTAGGTGCCGGGATACTGGAAGATCGCGCCGAAGACTTCATCGGCCTTCAGGTCTTCCGGTGCACCGACGGTGATCTCAATCCCGAGAGGCGCGGCGCGGGTTTGCATGACCGCGATGTTCTGCGGGTGGCAGTTTTCATCGATGAAGAACCCCTTCACTTTCGTCTTGGCCACACGCTGTGCCATGGTCATGGCCTCGGCGCAGGCCGTGGCCTCATCGAGAAGCGACGCGTTGGCAATCTCCAACCCCGTCAGATCGCTTACCATCGTCTGGAAATTCAGCAGCGCCTCAAGACGGCCTTGGCTAATCTCCGGCTGATAGGGCGTGTAAGCGGTGTACCAAGCGGGGTTTTCCAGAATGTTGCGCTGGATCGCGGGGGGCGTAACGGTCCCATGGTATCCCTGACCGATGAGCGAGGTCAGCACGACGTTCTTGCTGGCTGTTTCCTTCATGTGGTGCAGCAGCTCACGCTCGGACAAGGGCTTGCCGAAGTCCAGCGGATCTTTCTGGCGGATCATTTTGGGCACGGTGTCTTCGATCAGCGCCTCCAGAGAGGCTGCACCAACGGTTTTCAGCATTTCGTCCATTTCAACCGGGGACGGGCCGATATGGCGGCGGTTGGCAAAATCGTATGGCAAATAGTCGGTTGGTTTGAACGTCATGTCAGTCTCCGATTCAGACGTCGGTGTGAGAGAGTATGTTCAGGATGCGCCCTTCAGGATCGCGGATGAAAAAACGGCGCACGCCCCAGGGCTCTGTGGTCACCGGATAGGTGATCTCGGCGTTTTCTGCGATCGCCTTGGCATGGATCTCATCAAGGTTGTCGACCTCAATGGACAGATGCGGCACGGGCGTTCCCGAACCGCCTTCACCGGCGATGCTGAGCTGCACCGGGGCACGAACGCCTTCGCGCCCACCTGGCCCCAGTGTCACGATCCAGCCTAAGTCCATCATGGCCTCAAGCCCGAAAAGCTCTGCGTACCATCGGGCGGTTTCGGTGGGCTTGGGGCTGTCCAGATCCGCGACGATACGCAGAACGGCCATCAGGCGATGTGCGCTTTGTAGCCTGCCTCATCCATGTAGTCGTCCATCTGCGAGACGTCGGACGGCTTGATCTTGAAGAACCAGCCATCGCCGATGGCATCTTCATTGGCCAGCGCGGGGTTGTCGGTCAACGCCTCGTTCACTTCCACGATTTCGCCGTCAATGGGCGCGAGGATGTCGGAGGCCGCCTTGACGCTTTCGATCACGCAAACTTCCTCGTCCTTGGTCACGGTGCTACCGACTTCGGGCAGTTCCACAAAGACGATGTCGCCCAGCTGCTCGGTCGCGTGCTCGGTGATGCCGACAACAACGACGTCGCCTTCAGCGCGCAGCCATTCATGTTCTTCAGTGTATTTCATTTGGGATCTCCCGATATTGCTGTCTGGATTTGAACATTGGTTAACGTTTGAAATTGGCAGGGGTGAAGGGCAGGGCGCTTACCGTCAGCGGCAGTCGCTTGCCCCGCAATTCTCCATAGACCGTGGTGCCTTTGCTTGCATGCGATGCGGGCAGGTAGCCCATGGCGACGGGGCCGCCGACGGTTGGGCCAAATCCACCTGATGTTATGGTGCCAATGGGCGCTCCGCCATCTGCGTCCGCGTAAAGCGCGACGCCTTCGCGCATGGGGGCACGACCCTCGGGTTTCAGGCCAACACGTTTGCGGTCTGCCCCATTGGCAAGCTGATCAAGGATAACCTCTGCGCCTGGAAAGCCGCCCGCGCGTGCGCCGCCGGTTCGCCGTACTTTCTGAATGGCCCAGTTGAGCGCGCCTTCCACTGGGGTCGTTCCAGTATCAATGTCATGGCCGTAAAGGCACAGCCCCCCTTCCAGACGCAAGCTGTCGCGTGCGCCAAGGCCGATGGGTTCCACATCGTCATGCGCCATGAGCTTTTGCGCCAAGGCCACGGCGTGATCGTTGGGAACGGAAATCTCATAGCCGTCTTCACCGGTATAGCCCGAGCGGGACACCCAGCAATCCGCGCCATTCAGTGTCAGAGTGGCTACATCCATGAAATTCATCTCTGCCGCCGCAGGGTTCAGCTCGGCCAGCACAGACTCTGCCGCAGGGCCTTGCAACGCCAGCAGCGCACGATCTGCAATTTCGGTGATATCGAGACCAGGCAGATTGGCCCGCATGTGAGCGATGTCGTCTGTCTTGCAGGCCGCGTTCACGACGACAAACACATGATCGCCCCGGTTGGCGAGCATCAGGTCATCCATGATCCCGCCTGTATCATTGGTAAAAAAACCGTAGCGTTGACGGTTTTCGGTCAGGTCTAGAACATTAACCGGGATGAGCGTTTCCAGTGCCAGTGCCGCCTCGGCATAATCTGCGCCACGCACCGTCACCTGGCCCATGTGGCTGACATCGAAAAGTCCTGCTTTCTCTCGGGTATGGGTGTGTTCCTTCATCACGCCCAGCGGATATTGAACCGGCATGTCATACCCGGCGAACGGCACCATCTTGGCCCCAAGGCTCACATGCAAATCGTACAGTGGCGTTTTAAGCAGATCAGACATCAACAGGCCTTTTCGATTTCGGCCGATAGTGATCGCATGATCGCCCGGCACCACGTTGACATGAAGGCAGATGCCTTCACGCGCGATGCCCCCTCTGTCCTGTGCGCCTGAGATTGCTATCCCTTCGGCGGGCACGAGATTGCGTGCCTCTCTCCAGAGTGTGTGGTCAACGTCGGTCCTGTTGCCTGAGAGTTTCCGGGGCGGTTGCTCCTTCGGCACCAGCTGATCTGGTTCTCCCGACATCAACTTGCGCCTAAATCTGCCGTTCAAACCGGCCTCTGGCAAGGAAATTTTTCCTTTTGTATACAGTGGCATGCAGTTTTTCTAAACAGGGTGATTGCCGCTTTCCCCGACTAAATGGCTCTGGGATGCCTTGCGAAACAACAGTGCAATCAGGCCGATAAAGCGCTTTTTGATGAAGGCAAAACTGCGAGATTCACCAGCGGTGATGGTTTTGTGTTGCTTGTTGCCAAGGCAATTGAAACAAGTTCCCTGATTGGAGACACCCGCAAGCGCCATGTAAACTGCGGGGCGAGGCCAATGGGCGAAAGGGCAGGACCGTGAAGATTGATGCTGTGAAGACCGAGACTGTGGCCACATCCCCGATCGAGGGGCAAAAGCCAGGCACCTCCGGTCTGCGAAAGAAAACACGCGTGTTCATGCAGCCGGGCTATCTGGAGAATTTCATTCAGGCGACGTTCAACGCCATCGGTGGCGGCGCAGGCAAGACGCTGGTGGTGGGCGGTGATGGCCGCTTTTTCAACCGCCAGGCCATACAGACCATCCTCAGAATGTCTGCGGCCAATGGCGTGGCGAAACTGATCGTTGGGCAGGATGGCATACTGTCGACCCCTGCCGCGTCACATCTGATCCGGCTGAACAAGGCGGATGGCGGGTTCATCCTGTCGGCCAGCCACAATCCCGGTGGCATTGACGAGGACTTTGGCGTCAAGTTCAACGCAAGCAATGGCGGCCCGGCGCCCGAAGGGTTGACGGCAAAGATGTTCGCCGAAACGACATCGCTGACCAAATACAAAATCGCGGATACGCCTGATCTTGACCTGAACGCGGTCGGAGTTTCGCAAATGGGCACGATGCAGGTGCACGCCGTTGATCCAGTGCATGATTATCAGGCCCTGATGGAGCAGCTTTTCGATTTCGCTGCGATCCGCGCCCTGTTTACGGGCGGCTTCACCATGCGCTTTGACGCCATGCATGCCGTCACCGGCCCCTATGCCAAGGCCATTCTGGAAGGCGCGCTGGGCGCGGCGCCGGGCACAGTCGTCAACGGCACCCCGTTGGAGGATTTTGGCAAAGGCCATCCCGATCCCAACCCGATCTGGGCCAGGGATCTAATGGATCTGATGATGTCTGATGGCGCGCCTGATCTTGGTGCCGCCTCGGACGGTGATGGCGACCGCAATATGATCGTCGGGCGCGGAGCCTATGTCACGCCGTCTGACAGCCTTGCGATCCTGGCGGCCAATGCCCATCTCGCGCCAGCTTACGCTGGCGGATTGGCTGGCATCGCCCGTTCGATGCCAACAAGCGCCGCCAGTGACCGTGTCGCAGGCAAACTGGGTATCGGCAGCTATGAAACCCCTACCGGCTGGAAATTCTTCGGCAATCTTCTGGACGCCGGAATGGTCACGATCTGCGGCGAGGAAAGTGCGGGGACCGGCTCTGATCATGTACGCGAGAAAGACGGTCTCTGGGCCGTGTTGCTCTGGCTCAACATTCTCGCGGCGCGCCAACAATCCGTGGCCGAGATTGTCGAGCACCACTGGCAAGTTTTCGGGCGGGATTACTATTCGCGCTATGACTATGAAAATGTGGACACGGCCGCAGCCGACGCGCTGATGGAGACACTCCGTAGCCAGCTGCCGCAACTCTCTGGCACGCAGGTCGCGGGGCTGACGGTGCAGACGGCGGACGAATTTTCCTATCACGATACCGTGGATGGCTCTCTGAGCACGGAACAAGGGCTGCGCATCGGGTTTGCTGGCGGCGGCAGGGCGGTGTTCCGGCAATCGGGTACAGGTACACAAGGGGCCACAATAAGGATGTATCTGGAGCAATACTCAGGCGCAGATGGCGATATTGGACTGGACCCGCAGCAGGCGCTGGCCAAAGTGCGCAACGCAGCCCTTCAGATCAGCGACATGCAATCGCTGATCGGCAGGCTCGACCCCGATGTGATCACCTGAACGCCGGGGATCAGCGCGGTTTGTGATAGAAGAAATACCGCCCTATGGCGACCGTCTCGGGGCCGCGCACCTGCGTCAGCCCTACCATTGGCTGGCCTGACACCACCACACCGCCCGGCGCAAGCACCGTGTCAATCAGCGGGCTCAGGCGGGCAGATTCCGCTTGATCATGGGCGTTGTCGCCATGCCCGAGATCATAGTGTACCAACGCGGCTTGCACGCCCTTGCGCGCCAATTCGGCCAGCATCTCGTCCGCATCACCCTGCAGGAAATCATCCTGGGGTGGAACGCAGCTGTGATGGCATTGCAGATTGCGGTCAATCACCCAGATCCGGCGATCCTTGATCAACTCGCGCAGGTGATCAAAGGTACGCCCGTTGCCAAGCCCGATCTCGATTACATCGCCCTGGAGCCCCTCGATGGGACCGAGGCTCCATTCCAGCCCGTTCACCTGGGCGGACAGCCTGCGAATGACGCTGTTCAATCGGCTCATGATGATATCTCCATATCTGCAGGAAAGTGGGGCAATTGTGCCAATGATACCGGACCCGACAGCATAATGTCCCAAAACTCTTCGGTAAAATCCCAGATGGCCTCGGTGTGATCCAGATGGTGAGCCAGATATCCCAGAGGCTCATCGGGGTCCGTATAACCCATGCGCCTGTCCCGCATAAGTTTGACGGTCTTGGCGATAATCTCTTCGGGTGGGCAAAGGGCGCGTGTTCCGCGCCAGGCGATAGGATCAATGTGGGTGTTGATCAGTTCGACACCGCTGGCTCCCATTTTCCAGATGCGCGGTTTGAAAAGCGACAGTGTGGAATATCCCGCTTCCGCCAAAACCGGCGCATGATCCAGTGCGAACCTGTTCCAAGGCGGCGCAAAGACAGCACGGGCCGACGTTCCAAAGCTGCGCCGAATGATCCGGGCCCCCGCGAGAACTTCGCGCCGGACCTCATCGGCAGGCCGATGCCTGCCGAACTCGCAGGACTTTTTGCGGGGCAGGGACAGATCGCGATGGGTCCAGCCGTGGGTGATGGCCCAGAGCCTGCCTTGCGCCTGGACAAAGGGCGCCAGATCGCTTTGCAGGTGATCCGGAATGACCGCCAGATGCACATCCACACCAACACGGGCCGACAGCGCGGCGAGGCGCTCCAGCGCCGATGTCACCCGCACGGCATCATCGTCGCGCCACCAAATGGGCAGGGTCAGCCCAAGCGCGCGCCAGATGGCGAATTCGTCCTGAAGGGCAGACCAGTCATGCACTGGCGCGCTGCCTTACGAGACGTGACACAATCTCGACGGTGCGCGCAGCCCCGTCTGTCTGCAGCGCCTCTTGCTGCAGCGACCGCGGTGCATCCATGACCGAAGCTATGGTGTGCAGCAGAGCATCCGCCGTAAGCGCGTTTGCCCGTAAAACATCGATCCACGCGCGATGCGCCAGTTGATCCGCCCGCAATCCCTGTTCCACTTCCACCCCTTCATCAAAGGGAATGAATATGGCCGGGCACCCTGCCTGCAAAACATCAAGCGCGGTGTTGTATCCGCATAGGCTGACCGAGCAGGCCGCCTGCTGCAAAAGCTGCCTGAAATCGGGTCGGGCTGGTTCAACGCGCGCATTGGCAGGCGCGCGCAATTGCATGGCAGCTGCCCGGTTCGCGGCATCGCCGCCTCCGATGAGGAGGCGCCAGCCATGGTTTGAGCGGCCCGCTGCCTCAAGGGCCGCGTCGAACAGATGCTGCCCAACGCTTCCGCCACCGGCACTGGCAATAATCTCGCCCTGAGGCACATGTGCAGTCTTGCTGGCACGCGGAAACGGTGGCGCGACAAATCCCGTGTAAACAAGCTTGCGGAACAGTGTATCCGTGACCGGCCAGCTGGTCTCGAGGGGAATGACATCCGGGTCGGAATGTACAAGGACCGCGTCATAGTTTGCGACAACACTGGCTTCTGCACGCTCCGCTTTACCGGGTTTACGGGGCGGCGCCAGAATGTCGCGAATGGAAGACAGAATGACAGGCCTGCGGGGCAGAGCGTGGGCTGCACCTAGAATAACAGTAAACTCATCCGCCAGCGATTTGCGTCCGAAAGGAAACAGCTCCGTTATCAGCGCGTCTGGCTGAATGCGCCGAAGGGCGGCAATGGCGCTATCCTGCCTGCTGGTCAAATAGGCGCGCGATACCTGCGCGCCGGTTGCGTCCAGAAGCGTGCTGAAATCCACACCATTTGACCTGACGGGCGGCAATTGTATCAACTCGATTCCGTCATGATCCAGGTGGGGAACGGGCATGCCACCGGAAATTACGAAGCTGTCGTGTCCTTCTTTGGAAAACGCGCGTGCGAGGGTCAGCACCCGGCTCAGATGCCCGCTGCCCAAAAGATGAGTGACGACAAAGGCAACCTTCATGACGCGCGTGTGTCCAATCGGGTGATTTCCGCGGGCCGTAAATCCAGCGCGCCGTTGATGTCGAGGGTGAAAAGCCTGTTGCGTTTGATCTGGAACGGGGCAGGTCCGTCGAAATCCCAGCCATGCGCCTTGGCTAGGATCACCCGCATCGTGCCGATATGGCATACAGCAACACAATCATGTGTGAGCGTATCGAGCCATGGAGCAACGCGCGCCCACAGCTGGGCGGGAGTTTCGCCGCCATGCGGGCAATAGTCCCAGCCCCAATGCTCGATATCGCGAAACCCCGATGTGGGATCTGCGCGCAGGTCGGCGCTGATCTTGCCCTCGAAAGTGCCCCAATCCATCTCCATCAAGGCGTCGATGGTATCTGGCGTGCGGTCTGAAATCAGCGCCGCGGTTTCGCGTGCACGCTCAAGCGGGCTGGAGACCACATCGGCATCCGCCCAGGTGCCCGGAAGCTTTTGCGCTGCCAGCTCGGTACGCGCGTGGTCATCAAGCGGAATATCTGTGCGCCCCTGAAGACGCCCATCACGGTTCCAAACGGTATGTCCATGGCGGATGAGAGCAAGGCGCGGCATCGGTCAAAGGGCTTTCAGCAATGGGTCGATATGACGAAAGATTTGCTCTTGCGCGCGCGGAAACAAGTGCCGCTGCTGCACAAGCCTGTGAGCATCCCGCGCCGCGCTCTCATAAACGCCGTCGTTTGTCAGCAGAAGATCAATCCGCGCGGCAAAGCTGCGGGGATCGTCAAGGGCCAGCAATGCCGCTTTCGGAAGCACATTTCGCACACCGGGGCGGTCTTCGGCCAAAGCGGGAACGCCTGCGGCCTGCGCCTCCAGATAGACCATCCCATAGGCTTCATTGACGCCGGGCCAGAGGAACAGATCTGTCGCGCGATAGGCTTCCGCAAGTTGGTCTGCGCTGAATTGCCCGGCGAAGGTGACGCGAGCGCGCAGCGGTGCGAACATCGCCTCGATCTCGCTGCGAAGCGGGCCATCCCCGATCACCGTCAGATGCCAGTCTTCTGTTTTTACATGGCGCAAAATCTCGGCAAGGCGCGCGTAGGAGGCGCGTTTGTCCGGGCCGCGCATCATGCCGACGGTCAACAGCGATCTGCGACAGGCCGCAACATCGCTGGTCAATGGGGTGACGTCGGCCTGATCCAGAAATGGGGCAAGCGGGGCGATTTGTTGCTGGCCGGCACGCTGTTCGTGCAATGCCACGCCGTCATGATCGGTGAAATGAAATATAAGATCGGCCGTGTCATTGGCCGCTTCTGCCGCTTTCGCAAAGCGTGCCCAGGGGCCAGTCAGCCGCTTGCGCGCCCGCGTAGCTTCGAACAGGACATATGGGACCGACCAGTGCTTGCTCAGCACCGGGCCAAGCAAATCGGGGGCTTTGTAGTAATTGTGATAGCTCACCCAGAGATCGAAGGGGCCTTCATGCCTGAGACGATCACATTCACCTTGTGCTGCTTTGAAAACCCCGGTCTGCACATTCGCCTCGCCCCTCCCGTCATAGCTTCGCAATTGCGATACCAGCGTGACGTCATGCTGCGCGCCTGCGCCTTGCAGGGCTTTCTGTAAAAGCCGAGCCATTTTGCGGTCGCCCGATGGAACCGGGTGCAAGGGGGATTTCAATGGCGCGTAAAAAACGATGCGGACCATGTCATGACGCGCCCGTCATGGCGCGCAACCTCAGGTCCAGTTGCGCAATACCCGGAGCCATCTGAAAACGCTCGATCAGCCGGGCATGGGCGGCGTTTGCCATGCGTTCCCTCAGCTCAGGATCGCGGGAAAGCTGGGTGAGGGCGCGTGCCAAATCGTCCGGGTCATCTGCGCTCAGCACCCCATGTTCGCCATCGGTGATGAACTCGGGAATGGCAGAGACCGGGGTAGAGAGGATCACCAGTTTTTGGGAAGCCGCTTCCATCAGCACATTCGGCAGCCCGTCGCGATCCCCGTCTTTAGCGATCCGGCTGGGCAGCACGAAAATGTCCGCAGCGCGCATCGCGTCTACCACATCGGGTTGATCGCAGGCGCCGCGCCAGGTGATGCGCGCATCTATGCCTTCGCGCGTCGCTTGCGCTTTCAACGCATCGCTCAGCGCGCCGCCGCCGATATGCTCCCAATGCCAATCAAGATCATCTGGCAGCCTTGCCAAAGCCGATATCAGCCGGTCAAAGCCCTTTTTCTCTACGGCGCGACCAACAGAGACAAAGCGGATCTGCGTGGTCGCTTCCCGTCGCTCGGGCGGGGCAGGAAAGCGCGTCAGATCCAGTCCGTGGTAAATCAGCTCCACCCGATCGGGGTGATCAGCAAGCTGACGCAGGTGCTCGGCCCCGAACCGGGTACAGGTGGCCAGAAATGTAGCGCCATTTGTCCCGGCCTGCAGTTTTTCGCGTTTTTCCCAGTCAGGAGAGGTCCAGATGTCCTTGGCATGCGCCGAAACCGCCCAGGGCAGATCGCGCATGACAGCGGCATATCGCGTAACGGATGCGGGCGTGTGCATGAAATGTGCGTAAAGCGCCTGCGCATCGCCGGGCAGTTCGGTTGCCAGCACACAGGCCTGACCGAAACGGCGGATGCGGTTGCGTGTGCGGTTACGCGCGAGGTCTTTCAGCCAGAGCGCCAGGGCGCGCCAGAACCGACGCCTGGGCAGACATTTGAGCACGGCCCATGCTACCCGGCGCGGCTCTTGATGCAGGTACTCGGGCAGATAATGCACGGGGGCCTGCAACGCGTCATGCAGCGGATGCGTCTTGTGGTCCGTGGGAAACCGCAGCGACCAGATGTCCAAGTCGTGCCCTGCACGTTCAAGCGCCAGAAGCTCCTGCGCAATGAAGGTTTCGGACAGGCGCGGCCAGCCTTTGACGACAACGGCGATACGCGGGTTGGTCATTGATCGCGGTGCGCCAGAAGCGAGCGGGTGCGCTCGGTTACATAGTCCAGACCGCTCAGCAATTCAGGGACCATGGCATTCGATGGCAGGGGTTGCTCTCCGAGCGCGCGGATTGCGGCGGCCATGGCACCCGGCGTCAAACCGTCGCGGGCCTCGTCAAGGATGCGTAGCAGGCCCAGCTCTTCGGCGCGGCGTCCGCGGATATACTGCTCGCGGCGCGGCACAGTGCGCGGCACCACGACAGCGGGTTTGTCAAAGGACAGGATTTCGCAGAACGTATTATACCCGCCCATGGCCACCACGCCCTTGGAGCCGATGAAAAGGCTTTCGATATTGCTGTCAAAACCAACCGCCGTCACGCGTCCGTCCAGTTTCGCAACGCGGGCCTCGAACTCGTCCCGTGCCAGACCGGACAGGAAAGGCCCGTAGACCAGCAGGGCTTTTGGCGACAGTTCCGCGTCCTGCTCATAGGCGGACAGGACCAGATCAACCATGTCACTGCCATCCCCGCCACCACCCGGAGTGACAAGGATATAGGGCTCTTGCGGGGGGTTCACGTCCGTAAAGGCTTCGCGGTGCAGATAGCCGGTCCAGTGGATGCGGCTGCGCGCGGCGTCAGACAGGGTCAGCCCTGCCGTTGGGTCATAGATGGATTGCATTCCATAGACCCAAATCTCATCATAGAACGTCTCGACAGCTTGGATCGCGTTCTTGCGGTCCCATTCGGCGGCCAGCACTTCGGGATCATCCAACACATCGCGCAGGCCCAGTACGATCTTTGCATGCCGCTTTTCGGTCAGCCATTCCAGCGCCGGGATCAATTCACCACGAAATCCGGTGGGTTCTTTGTCGACGATCAGAATGTCGGGATCGAAATATTCGGCCGCAGATTTGATCAGCCCCGAGCGCAACTCCGTCGTCTCGTCAATGTTCAGACCCAGCGTTTCGGACACGTAAGAGCCATCGGAGGTCTTGGTGACGCCAGGCAGGCGGATGTGATCGACACGTTCTGGAAACGTAAAGCGGCCAGCCACGGGCGAGCCTGTGAGAATGATCGCGGAGGTATCCGGGTCCGATTGGGTCAGGGCACTGGCCAGGGTGCGCGAGCGGCGCAAATGACCCAGCCCAAAGGTGTCGTGGCTGTAAAACAGAATGCGCGGCGCGCGCGTTTCGACTGCGATGGCTTGTGCTGTCGTTTGTGTCGTCACTCTTGGCGCCCAATCTAAAGTGGGCGTCTGGTCAGAAAACACCCCTGGTCTGTTTCGGTCGAGATGTGCGTCCAAGGTCGCGATAACAAGGCGCGTTTGTCTCTAGATCACAAAAAGCGTTAGCGGTCTCACTCGGGCTTGTCACTGCGAAACTTGTAATTTCCCGGTGTCCGGGACGCGGTTTTCGTCAAATGTGATCGCGCGTGTAGTGACGTCTGATTGGCGGATGGGGTTTGTGATTTGACCTCGGTTCAAATACCCATGGTGGAAATGCATTTGAAAAAGGGCTCAGCAATGCTGCTCCGTTACTTAGGTCTTTGTCTGGCTTTCACCCTCACGCTTGCCAGTGCACTCCCGCTGCCCGCGCAGGGCGTTCTGAGTGTGATCAACGCTGCAAACAGCTCAGATGACGCGGCGGCCAGCGGTCAGGTGACCGAGCCAAGCGCCAGAGAAGGTTCGGTCGCAGAGCTTGTCGACGACGCCTATCAAGTCGCTATCGAAACAGCGCGTATGCCAATGGGCACGCAAACGATTGTGTCGGCGCAGACCGAGGCACAAAAGTTCCGCGATACGCTGACCGCACGGCTGGAAAGCTTGCCGGATGCCTTCAACGAAGTGCTTTATATTTTGCGCGCTTCCAGCCCGACGGGCGAACTTTGGGCCTTTGCAGAGGTCGTGATCTATTCTGTCTTGCTGTTTGTCGCAGGCTGGCTTGTGGAGCGATTTGTCTTTGGTCCGTTGATCGGTCGACGGTTTGTCCTGCCGCTGGTCAAGGAAAAACCGATCGGCTATTCGGACAAGCTGCCATATCTTCTGGTCCGGTTCAGCTTTGGTCTTCTAGGTATTCTGATTACCATCCTCGTGGCCTATGTCCTTGGTGCGATCCTGTTCGGCCGTATCGAAGACAGCGCCATCGCTTTCACGGCGCTGGCAGTCAATATCGCGTATTTCGGGATCCGCTTTGCCTGGCTTTTCTGGCGCATGGTGCTTGCACCTTTCATTCGCCAATACCGGATCGCGCCTTTCTCGGATCGCGATTCCAAAAAGCTGTTCTACTGGCTGGCGATCCTTGCAACGCTGGATATGTCGGCCCTGATGTTCACATCCTGGATTGCCGAGCTGGGGCTGAACTACAACGTCTATGCATTCTTCTCCGCCATCGTCGCCCTGGCCATGGCGTTCGGGCACACAGGTCTGATCCTGGCCAACAGACGCGCGATTTCAAGGGCGATCCGGCGCGGGCTGGACGATATAGCGGTCAGCTTCATGCTTCGGCTGATTGCTACCCTCTGGGCGCCGGTGCTGATCATATTTATCATCCTGTCCTGGTTTGATCTGCTGTTCCGGCTGGTGATGGAACTGCCGACCCCCATGCCGCCGATCGTGGCGGCATACTCGGTGCTCATCGCGATGCTGGTGGTCTATGCATTCGCGAATTTCGCAATTGAGCGTTTTTTCAGCCGTGCCCGCGCGGTACGTGCGTCCAAACGCGCGCATATGGCGCGCAACAGCCAGGCGGCGGAAGATCCCCCCGCAGATGCAGGCCCAACCGAGGCCGAGCTTGAACCGGAACTGGATCTGAGCCCGGCGACAGATGCCGCCGCGCGAACCGCTGCCACCCCGGCCGTACATATGGACATGAGTGATGCCGACAGTGACGGCGATGGCGATGAGGAAGGCGGGCATCAGCAACTGCCGCCAGCCGGAAATCCAGACGAGCCGATGGGCGAGTATTACACGACCCGCCGCCACTTTGGCGTGCGCACCTTTGAAGATCTCGCGCATCGCGTTGCCGGAATTCTGACGCTGGTGGTCGGTATCATCGTTGTGGGTTTGATCTGGGGTGCGCAGCGCATGTTCATGGACGGCGCTCCGCTGGAGCGTCTGCTCGACATCATCGCCGTGGTGTTCATCGGGTACATCGCCTATCACGCGTTCCGCGTCTGGATCGACGGCAAGATCCTGGAAGAATCCGGGCCGGAAACCGATGAGCCGGAACTGGGCGATGAAGGCGGCGCGGCGAGCGCCAGCCGGCTTGCGACCTTGCTGCCGCTCTTTCGCAACACCGTGTCCGTGGTGATCATCATTACGGTTCTGCTGATCGGGCTGCTAGAGCTGGGCATCAACGTCAGCCCGCTGTTCGCAGGCGCGGGCGTTGTGGGTCTGGCGGTCGGATTTGGCGCGCAATCGCTTGTACGGGACATTTTTTCAGGTGCGTTCTTTCTGTTTGATGATGCGTTTCGTAAGGGTGAATATATCGACATCGGCAGCGTGAAGGGCACGGTAGAGAACATCTCGGTGCGCTCATTCCAGTTGCGTCACCATCTGGGACCGCTGCACACCATTCCTTTTGGCGAAATTCAGTTCCTCACCAACTATTCGCGTGATTGGGTGATCATGAAACTGCCCCTGCGCGTGACTTATGACACGGATGTGGAACGGGTGCGCAAACTGATCAAGAAACTGGGGATCTCGCTTCTGGATGATCCGGTGATCGGTCACAACTTTATCCAGCCGCTCAAGTCGCAAGGCGTGATCGAAATGCAGGACAGCGCGATGATCATTCGGGTCAAGTTCATGACCAAGCCGGGCGACCAATGGTTGGTGCGCAAACGGGTCTATCAGGAAATCCGCGAGCTGTTTGAACGCGAAGGCATCAAGTTTGCCCATCGCGAGGTGACGGTGCGCCTGGCC